>DASZXF010000628.1:0-2918 GCA_035546055.1 Ktedonobacteraceae bacterium | reverse complement strand
TGGATCTGGTCATCACCAACGCGGTCGTGATGGACCCGATGATTGGCATCGTGAAAGCTGATATCGGCGTCAAAGATGGGAAAATCGCCGGGATTGGCAATGCGGGCAATCCCTATATCATGGACGGGGTTGATCCCGATCTGATAATTGGAGCAGGAACAGAAGTCATTGCCGGTGAAGGACTCATCGCTACGCCCGGCGCTATCGATGCCCATGTGCATCTGCTCACCCACGAACAGGCGTATCATGCGCTCAGCAATGGTATTACCACCCTCATCGGCGGCGGCACCGGTCCCACTGATGGTAGCAAAGGCACGACCTGTACGCCGGGGCCGTGGAACATCGCGCGCATGCTGGAAGCGTGCGACACCCTGCCGGTCAACATCGGCCTGCTCTGCAAGGGCAATAGTAGCCAGCCTGCCACTCTGCATGAGCAGGTGGCAGCGGGGGCCGCAGGTTTGAAAGTGCATGAGGACTGGGGAGCGACTCCTGCCGTCATCGATTGCGCGCTCAGAGTCGCCGATGAAGAGGATATCCAGGTCGCCATCCATACCGACTCCATCAATGAAGCAGGTTATCTGGCTGATACCATTGAGGCCATTAACGGTCGGAGCATTCACACCTATCACACCGAAGGCGCTGGTGGGGGACATGCTCCTGACATCCTGGCCATTGCCTCTCTGCCCAATGTGCTGCCCTCGTCAACCAATCCGACGCGTCCCTATACCGTGAGCACTGTCCCCAACCTGTTTTATATGACGATGGTCACGCATAATCTCAATCCGCACAACCCGGAGGATGTGGCCTTTGCCAGAAGCCGGATTCGCGCCGAGACCTGCGCCGCCGAGGACGTGCTGCATGATCTTGGCATCCTGAGCATGTATTCCTCCGATTCGCAGGCGATGGGACGCGTTGGCGAAACCGTGAGACGCTGCATCCAGACGGCGGACAAGATGAAGCGCATGAGCGGAAAACTGCCCGAAGATAGCCAGAAGCACGATAATTTCCGCGTGCTGCGCTATCTGGCCAAATTGACGATTAACCCGGCCATTACGCATGGAATCTCCCATGCCATCGGCTCCCTGGAGAAAGGCAAGCTCGCCGATATCGTCCTCTGGGAACCGGCCTACTTTGGCGTCAAACCCAAACTGGTGCTCAAAGGTGGCATGATCAACTGGTCCCTGATGGGCGATCCCAACGCTTCGATCACCACCCCGGAACCGGTGCTGTACCGACCCATGTTCGGCGCCCTGGGGAAAGCGGTGGGCAGAACGTGCGCTACTTTTCTGCCGCAAGCGGCGATTGAGCGAGACGTGGCCGGGCAGTTGGGACTCCAGCACCAGGTTGTCCCGGTGCGGCGTTGTCGTGATCTGCAAAAAAAGGATATGGTACTCAACGACAGGACGCCCAGAATCGACATCGACCCGGAAACCTACCAGGTCTACGTCGATGGGCAGCATGTCACGGTCGAGCCAGCCGAGCAGCTTTCGCTCTCCCAACTCTACTTTATTGCCTGATGGTGTACAGAAAGGGAACATCGTGAGTTCACCGCACCACGCTGATGCGCTGGCCTTTCTCTCGTGTCTGCAACTCGCCGACTCCTTCTTTCCCAGCGGACTGTACACGCTCTCGCACGGCCTGGAGACCTGCGTGCAACTGGGGCAGGTTGATGGGAGTACGCTCGCTGCCTTGCTGGCTGAGCATCTGCAAGCCGGCTTCGGAACAAGCGATAGCGTCGCGCTGGCCTGCGCGCATCGCGCTGGCGAACAGGCGCAAATGTTGGAGGCCATACGCGCCGACAGACGGCTCACCTCGGTCAAACTGGCCCGCGAAACGCGAGAAACCTCGTGCCGCGTGGGACGCCAGTTGCTGAACCTGAGCCGGCGACTCTTTGGGCAGCCGCTCCTCGATGAGTACGCTCGGCAGGTGGAAAACGGCGACACCCCCGGCAATCACGCGATTGTCCTGGGACTGAGCATGGCCCTGCTCGGAAGCGCGCGGGAACAGGCTGTGCTCAGCGATCTCTACGCCTTCTCCGCGAGCTTCGTGGCCGCCGGGGTACGCCTAAATGTGATTGAGTATCGCGCTGCCCAGGCTATCCTGCATCAGCACAGACCTCTGCTGGCGCAGGTGGCGCAGGAAGCCTGTACGCAGCATGTCGAGGATATCGCCAGCAGCGTTCCCTGGATCGATGTCATGGCGATGTGCCATGAGCAGGCTGAAATACGCTTATTTATGAGTTAAACGTGTGAAGAAAGAGTATTCCTATGAACAGGCTCATTCCCCGCATTGGCATTGGTGGCCCGGTCGGCTCTGGTAAAACCGCGCTCATCGAAGCGCTGGTTCCTCTCCTGCTGGAACAGCATTTCAAGCCGGTCGTGATTACAAACGATATCTTTACTCAAGAAGATGCGCAGCATGTCCGGCGGACGCTGGCCGGAGTGCTGGACCCCGAGCGCGTGCTCGGCGTGGAAACCGGTGCCTGTCCGCACACCGCCGTCCGTGACGATCCCTCGATGAATCTGGCGGCGGTGGAGGAGATGACCCGGCGTTTTCCCGACGCCGATCTCGTCTTACTCGAAAGCGGCGGCGATAACCTGACGCTCACCTATAGCCCGGCGCTGGCCGACTCCTTCCTCTTTGTCATTGACGTAGCTGAAGGCGATAAGATGCCGCGCAAACGCGGCCCTGGTATCACCAGTTCCGATCTGCTGGTCATCAACAAGATGGACCTGGCTCCCTATGTCAAAGCTGATCTTGCCATCATGCAGCGAGATGCGCGCCTGGTTCGTCAAAACCGACCCTTTGTCTTCACCAATTGTCTGACCGGCGAAGGTGTGCGGGAAGTCGCCGATTTTATCGCCCAGGTGGCTGAGAGGGCGCAGGTATGACCCTGGAGATGAAAAAAGCACAGGGCG
>DASZXF010000627.1:0-3811 GCA_035546055.1 Ktedonobacteraceae bacterium | reverse complement strand
GGCGGGTATCTGCCTGCTCACCCTTGTTGCAGCGGCGAGCTGGTCTTTTTTGCCGCTGCCCTTCTCCCAGGCGGCGAGCCGCGTAGCCGCCGCCTCGACTCCCACTCTGGTGGTCAATGCCAATCAAATTCTGCGCTCCGTTACCCATGTCGCCTCCGGTGGCCTCTATGGACTGGGCAGCGACACCACGCCAGATGATAGCATGGTCACGCCATTGCACCCCAGAGATTTTGTGCAGATGGCTCCGGGCGGACATCAATTGCCCAATGGGGCGACCTCGCCCGGCGGCGATGCCCTGGTCGTGGCGTCCAAAGCCGCTCGCGCTGGCGCCACCGTCACCATTCGTATGCCCGATTATTACCCGAATTTCCCCTACAAATGGGTTAGCTGGTCCAACTGGTTAAGCGTGGTTGACGGCCAGATTGCCGCGCGCAAAGCTGCCACGAATATCACCAACATCAACGCCTGGGAACTGTGGAACGAGCCGGACTGGACCTGGGATACGACCAACGCGGGTTCATTTAACGATGGCTGGGTACGCACCTATCGAGAAGTGCGCTCCAAAGATTCCACGACGCCTATTCAGGGACCCAGCTACTCGTACTACAATAACAGTACCATGAGTGCTTTTCTCAGCAATGCCAAAGCGAATAATGCCCTGCCAAACATTATCAGCTGGCATGAATTGAGTGGGCAAGGGAGGATTGCCGGCGACATCAGCGCCTATCGAGCGCTCGAAGCAAGCCTGGGCATTGGTCCGCTGCCGATCTCCATCGAGGAATACGCCGAGCCTGGCGAAATGGGCATCCCCGGCTCGCTGGTTGGCTACATCGCCAAATTTGAGCGCGGCGGCGTGGACAACGCCGAACTGGCCTTCTGGAATCAGTATGGCACCTTTGATGATCTGGTCGTCAACAACAACCAGCCGAACGGCGGCTGGTGGCTCTACAAGTGGTATGGGGATATGAGCGGCAGTATGCTGGTCACCACGCCGCCCGCGCAAACCGGGCTGGATGGAGCTGCCGCGCTCAACAGCGCGCATAATCAGGTCAGCGTCATCTTCGGCGGTGGCAGCGGTGCCAATGCAGTAACGGTCAACGGCCTCAACGCTTACTCTGCCTTTGGCTCCAGCGTCACGGCCACCCTGGAATATGTGCCCTCGGCGGGGCGCACCACCGCCGTCGCGGGTACAACCATCATCTCCGTCGCCAACTACACCGTCTCCAACGGCTCCATCACCGTTCCCATCAGCAACATGAGCAGTACAGCCGGTTATCGTCTGCGCATCACGCCTGCCAGCACTGCCCTCTATAATAAGCTGGTCAACAAGAACAGCGGTCTGCTGCTGGGCATCACCAACGCCTCGACCTCGGCGGGAGCGCAGGCTTTGCAGTGGTCAGACAACGGTACCGCTGATCATCTCTGGCAGATTGTAGACGCCGGCGGCGGCTACGTCAAAATCGTCAACAAGAACAGCGGTCTGCTGCTGGGCATAACCAACGCCTCGACTTCAGCGGGGGCCATCGCCCTGCAATGGTCGGATAACGGTACCGCCGATCATCTCTGGCGGATCGTCGATGCCGGTGGCGGCTACGTCAAGCTGGTCAACAAGAACAGCGGTCTGCTGCTGGGTATCACCAATGCCTCAACCTCAGCCGGAGCGCTGGCCCTGCAATGGTCAGACAACGGCACCGCCGATCATCTCTGGCGCATCCAAAGCTAACCTTTCGTTGGGTGTGTCGCGGTGAGAAAAGATCCTGCGGCATGCGTAGAGGGAAAGCAGATGGCCTGACTTTCGCATGGAGCGAAGGATCAGGCCATCTGCTTTTCTGCAAAGCGCTGGCCTGTTCGGATTTTTTCATGAACCTCTCATCTACATCCTGCTACTATAACAGAAGGCACAGTCAGTCGAGGAAAAGAGGTACTGGCTGGCTGATAAGCGTAATAAATGGAAATATGTATGAGTGGCTGCTCTCAGGAGCGGTATACAAAGGATGAATGAATGCGACCCATTGAACCTGTTCTGGCGAAATCTATACTGTTTTTAATCCTCGGTGGTTTTGACTTTGGTTTTCTTGTCATCAGCTATGGCGTGTTGCGCGTGTTGCGCATCTCGGTCAACTGGATAACGTGGATTATTGGCAGTGCCATCATGCTTGTTGGCCTGGCCTTCTGTCTGTCCATGTTCCAGCCCGCACTTTTTCCTGAGCAGATCAGACGCCTTGGCAATCCCATGGGAGCGATTGCTTTTCTGGTAGCAGTCTACACCGCCAGCCAGTGGATCACGCGCCAGTGGTACCTGCGTATCAAAAAAGATGCCGGTCGGTGGTTGAAAAACGCCTCGAAAAACGTCTTGATCTTCCTGCGCAAACATCATGTGTTTTTTGGCTGGATTGTGGCAACAGGTTCGCTGGTACACCTGGTTTTTTTCCTGCCAGACCTCAGACGCATCAGCCTGTACGAAGAGATCACTGGCTTTATTGCTATCGGCATTCTGGCTCTCATGGTTTTGCTCGGCCTCTGGCTCTGGATCGAAGCCACCCTGCGCAGAAGGAGAATGCCCAGGCCGGTGCATACCATTCATGCGGTACTGACCATTGCTTTCTTTGTGGTGCTGTTCCTGCATATTTAGCAGGAACGGCACCACGCGGGGGTATTATTGAGCGGCAAAGACCTCGCGCAAGGTTTGTCCTGTCTCCGTCACCGCGCGCCGGGCCTCGTCAACGATGGCAGCCTGGCCGAAGAAGCCGTGGATCAGGCCGTTATAGCGACGCATCGTGACCGGTACGCCGGCTGCCTGCAAACGCTGGCCGTACAACTCGCCCTCGTCGCGCAGGGGATCGTACTCGGCGGTCAGGACCAGCGCTGGTGGCAAATGGCTCAGATCGCTCGCCAGCATCGGCGAGGCCAGCGGATTCAGCCTGTCCGCCTCACTATTCAAATAGTGGCCCTCGAACCAGTGCATATCCTCCAGCGTCAGAAAATAGCCCTGGGCATTCTCTTTTTTGGAGGCAGTCTGCGCGGTAAAGTCGGTCGCGGGGTAGATCAACAACTGAAAAATCAGCCGGGGGCCGCCCTGATCGCGCGCCATCTGCGCCACCACGGCGGTGAGATTGCCGCCCGCGCTATCGCCGCCAATGGCCAGGCGCGTGGGATCGCCGTTCAGCTCAGCGGCGTGTTCAGCCACCCAGCACGTCGCGGCATAGCAATCCTGGGGAGCCGCCGGAAACTTGTGTTCGGGAGCCAGGCGGTAATCGACTGAAACCACCACGCAGCCGGCGCCATTGGTCAGACTGCGGCACTGCCCGTCGTGCGTATCCAGCGTACAGATCACCCAGCCGCCGCCATGGAAATAGACCAGCAAGGGAAATGGCCCCGTGCCCTCGGGCGTGTAAATGCGCACCGGAATCTCGCCCGCCGGGCCAGGAATAGTACGATTTTCAACCTTCGCCACCGGCTCGCCTGCCGGCGCCTGGGCAAACTGCGCGGCTATGCCCTGGCGAATCACTTCAGGAGGGAAAGCGGACATAGCCGGCATGTTGAGAGCTGCCATCTCATCGAGATAGGCCTTTGTTTGAGGATCAAGAGGCATCTGAAACTCCTCTCTGTTGACAACACTGTAAACAACGGCTCAGATTTTTAGTCTATCTTTTTTCTTCCCACATCGTCAAGTAAAGTTGCCCGGATGCACAGGGTTTCTCACAAGTCGTTTGCCACCGACGGCGGCGAGAAGCAAGAGGAGAGAAAGATGCGGGACACCCGCACCCGGCAGGGACGCTGCGCTCCCTGCACCCTCGCTGGTGATGGCCTT
>DASZXF010000626.1:0-3931 GCA_035546055.1 Ktedonobacteraceae bacterium | reverse complement strand
GCTGGGTATTACGGCCAGCTCGGTCCGTCTGGAAAGCGCGGAAGACTGGGCCAGGGCAATTCGCACCGCCATAGGTCTGCGGCGTATGCTGCTGGTCGTCGATGACGCCTGGGAACTTGCCACGGCCCTGGCCTTCCAGGTTGGCGGTCCGGCCTGTGCCTTCCTGGTGACAACGCGCTATCCCAACCTGGCCGTACAACTGGCAGCCGAGGACGCCCTGGCGGTGCCTGAATTGACAGATGCGGATGGCGTTGCCCTGTTGCGGTGTTACGCGGCGGCTTTTGTGGAACAGGCGCCTGAAACCGCCCTGGCGCTGGTGCGTTCTGTCGGCGGTCTGCCACTGGCTCTGACCCTCATGGGCAGATATCTGAGCGTCGAGGTCTACAGCGGCCAGCCGCGCCGTCTGCTGGCTGCGGTGGAGCATTTGCGCGATGCTCGTATGCGCCTGCAACTGAGCGAAGTGCGTGCTCTGGCCGAGCGTCATCCCAGTTTAATCGGTGACACGCCTCTTTCGCTGCAATCCATCATCGCGGTCAGTGAGCAGCGCCTGGATGACTATGCGCTGGCCGCGCTGCGCGCCCTGTCTCTTTTCCCCGCCAAGCCCCACAGCTTTTCTGAAGAAGCCGCGCTGGCGGTTTGTCAGGTGCCGGTGGAAACGCTGGACATGCTGTGTGACGCTGGCTTGCTGGAGAGCAACGGTCCTGGCCGCTACATGCTGCATCAAACCATCGCCGATTACGCCCGTGAGCGCCTGAGCGATCCCGCCGTAGCCGAGCGCCTGGTTGGTTACTATGTCGCGTTTCTTGAAAAACATACTGGCGATTACGATCTGCTCAGGCAAGAGACCAGCAATGTGCTGGCCGCGCTCGAAATCGCCTATACCTCCTATCAGCGCGAGGAATTGACACGCGGAGTGTGTGCCCTGGCGGACTTCTGGCATATGCGAGGTCTGTATAGCCTGGCTGAGAAGCAGTTATTGCGCGCCTACGAAGCCGCGCAGGTGCCTGGCGATTATGCTGGATTGATCCGCGTTCTCTTCTACCTGGGCCGTCTGGAGCAGAACTGGGGACATCTGGATCAGGCCGAGCATTTTTTGCTGGAAGGGCTGGAACTGGCGCACCGCTTGCAGGATCGTGAGCAGATCTGCGCTCTCCTGTACACCATCGGCACGGTCGAGGATGCGCGCGGAAACTTCGCGCAGGCCGAGGCCTGTTTTCGCGAAGGACTGAAACTGGCGCGTGAACTTGGTTTGCAGAATCAGGTCTGTCGTCTGCTTTCAGGTCTGGGAGTGCAGGCGGGCAAGCGAGGAAATTACGCCCTGGCCGAAGCCTATTTTCAGGAAGGGCTGGCGCTGGCCCGCCAGCTGGCTTACGGCGAACGCCTGAGCGCGTTTCTCCACAATCTCGGCCAGGTCGCCTACGAGCGCGGGAGCTATACGCGCGCCGCGTCGTATTATCAGGAAGCGCTTGAGCAATCCGAGCAAGCAGGCTATGAAGTGTTGTACGCCGCCACCCAGGTACGCCTGGGCACGCTGGCCCTCAAGCAGGGGAATTTTGCGCGTAGCCGTGCATACCTGGAAGGGGCTCGCCAGTTATTGAGCCGGGTAGGTGGTATGCACGTCTGGCTGCAAGAAGCGCTGTTCAGCCTGGGGGAGCTGGAAGCCGTGGAAGGGCATAACGACGTAGCGGAGAGTCTGCTGAGCGAATGTCTCGAACTGGCCCGGCGTTCCGGGATAGGCGAGCTGGTCGTCCAGGCCACGACAGAACTGGCCCGTGTAGAGGCCCGGCGCGGCAACTATTTCCAGGCCGAGGACATGCTCTGGGAAGTTCAACCGCTGGCGTATAAGCTGGGTTTAAACTCCTTAATTGCCGCTATTCTCGCTGCCTGGGGAGAACTCAACATCCAGCGCGGTCAGCCTGCCCAGGCCGCGCTCAACTTTGTCGGTATGCGTGCCGTAGCCACCAGCGAACAGGGCGAATTTCAGGCGCAGGCGCTCTATGGTGAGGCACGTGCCGCTCAGTCCTCCGGCGATATCCTCACGGCCCGCGCGCGGGGAGAAGCCAGCCTGGCCATATTCAGAGCCATGGGCCATTATCTGACCCATGAAGTCGAAAGCTGGCTGGGCCAGCTACCAACCTGATCCGAACCCTGTCGCCTCTCATATAAGATTGGACGCGGCTCCAATGCCTTCCCTGTAACTCGCTTGCGTACTCACCTTATGCGGAGGGAATGCGCTCCCTCGCAGGAATGATAACGACTTCAGGAGAGAAAACGTGTTTCAGGGAAAGCGTCTGACCATGATCATCAAAGCCAGCTGCGGTCTGCTGGCTCTGAGTTTATTGATAGTGCTGGCAGCCTGTGGTGGTGGTTCCAGCGCGACCAGTGTAGCGAGTACACCAACCACGGCGCCCACCACAGCCCCGACAGCTACGCCGACCACGGAGCCTCCGACGGCAACGCCCACCGCGTCTACCGCCGGTGACGGATCGAGTGTAGCCATCGCCAGCCTGGCCTTCAGTCCCACCAGCCTCACCGTCAAAGTTGGCACCAAAGTTACCTGGACCAACAATGATACAGTCGCTCATACCGTCACCTCCGACCAGGGCGCCTTCGATTCCGGCACGCTCGCAGTCGGGCAGAGCTTCAGCTTCACCTTCACCAAAGCTGGCACCTATCACTATCACTGCGACATCCACCCGTTCATGAAGGCCACAATCACTGTGCAATAGCACCCAGGTATGTTCTGGCAAAGAAAAAGACTCAATCGATCAGTTATCTGGTTGATTGAGTCTTGCCAGCGATCCCGAGAGGGGTCGAACCTCCGACCTACAGATCCGCAATCTGTCGCTCTATCCACTGAGCTACGGGATCAAACAAACTGGTTTTGGAGCCACCCACGGCATTTGTACCCCTGGAAAGAAGGACATTTGCCGGCGCCTTTGGCCTGTCAGTGTATCTCCGAGCAATAGAATAGCAGATAGACCCCCAAACGTCAAGCCCCAATTTCCCCTTTTCCCCTGCTCCCGCCTCGACTACTGAAAATTTCCCTGAATCCCCACCTGTTTTACTGATGAAATAGAGGAACCTTTGATGTGGGCGTCGGATCTACGTTAAACAAAATAGCTCAACAATGATCAGGAGATACTCATGCAGCAGCAACCAGCCAGGATGAAACAATTATTTCCGCCCTGTCCTGAATGTGGAGGGCGGCGAACATGCTTTAGAAGCAGCAGTGCAGTGGTAGACGTAAGCGCATTGCGTACTGTGCCCCTTTATGCCTGTACCTGTTTGGCCTGCGGACATACGACGCTGCGCGTTCATCCAGTGGAAATAGAGATCCTGCGGAAGGCTGAGGAAAAAGGAAAATCAGTTCGCCTGTGACTTTGAGGAAGTTACAGAGGATAAAAAATCTCCTCGGACCGCTTTTTAAGCGATCCGAGGAGAAAAGAGCGATCCCGAGAGGGGTCGAACCTCCGACCTACAGATCCGCAATCTGTCGCTCTATCCACTGAGCTACGGGATCATGAAAAACTTTGAGAGAATATCTCCAGGGCATAGAATACCAGATCTGGCCTGTCGCGTCAAGCCCCTGGTTCGTGGATGTTCAAGCGTTTTTGTCCTCTCTGCCGGGGTGATCCACCCGGGCCAGCGGTTCAACACTCCTCGCGGGGCGTGGCATGGCTCTGTGGCGCCGGTAGAAGCATGAGGAGAGGGCAGGAGGCGTCTGTGACCGGTGAGGGCCGGTATGTCCAGGAAAGCCGGTGAACGCCTGGCTGGCCCTGGTGTTTTCTCCCGCTTCCGTCTCCTCTCTGTCTTCCGCCCGGCTGCCGGAGCAGAGGCTTCTCCGCGAACAAGAGGAAAACCCATGTTTAGATTATCGATTTTACAGATATCGATAGAGCGCGAGAAATGAAAGCACGCCACCCGCGAA
>DASZXF010000625.1:0-2250 GCA_035546055.1 Ktedonobacteraceae bacterium | reverse complement strand
CCCGCGCGCCTGGCCGAGATTCACGCCGAGATTGCTCGCACAGGCACCTATCAGCAGACCAGCGCGGAACTCACCTATGGCGCGCGCCTGGCCTGGCGACAGAACACGCGCTGCATCGGACGCCTGCACTGGCAGACGCTGACCGTGCGGGATATGCGCCATCTGAGTAGCGCGGAAGAGGTCTTTCAGGCCTTGCTGGATCACCTGCGCTTCGCTACCAATGGGGGCAAAATTCGCTCAACCATCACTGTTTTCGCGCCTCCCCATCCCGATCAGGAAGGCATGCGAATCTGGAATCCGCAACTCATTCGCTATGCTGGCTATCGTCAGGCCGATGGCAGCATTATCGGCGATCCAGCCCAGGCCGACTTTACCGATGTCCTGCGCCGCCTGGGCTGGCGTGGTGGTCCGGGTACGCCTTTCGATGTCCTGCCCCTGGTGATTCAGATGCCCGGTCAGGAGCCGCGCCTGTTTGAGATTCCCCGGGAATATGTTCTGGAAGTGCCGCTCAGCCATCCCGACTATCCCTGGTTTCGTGAACTCAACCTCAAGTGGCACGCCCTGCCTGTCATCTCGAACATGCGCATGGAGATTGGCGGCATTTCGTATACTGCCGCGCCTTTTAATGGCTGGTACATGGGCACGGAGATTGGCGCGCGCAATCTGGGCGATGTCGAGCGCTACAATCTGCTGCCGGTTATCGCGCGTAAGATGGGCTTAGATACACATAGCGATCATTCTCTCTGGAAGGACCGCGCCATCGTAGAGTTGAATATCGCTGTGCTTTCCTCATTTGCCGCGCAGGGTGTCAGCATGGTTGATCACCATACCGCTTCTCGCCAGTTCCTTCTGCACACCGCCAGGGAACAGCGCCACGGACGCGAAGTGCCGGCTCACTGGACCTGGCTGGTCCCGCCTATCTCCGGCTCAACCAGCCCGCTTTTCCAGATTACTACTTATAAAAACAGGAAACACAAGCCGAACTTTTTTTACCAGCCCTATCCCTGGCTGCTCTACGCAGAGAAACGCGGGCTGGCTCCTGCCAGTTCTTCCTTCTCCTGGGACGTGGAGCAGACCCCGCGCTGTCCACAGACCATCTGAGCAGTCTTTTTCAGACGAGCATGCGTATAAGCCAGACCCCTATACGCATGCTCGGTGGACTCAGGAGGCGCTTACCACGCGCAGCAGGAGCAGGACGCCGCCGACACAGGCCAGCAGGAAGAGGATGGCGACCGCCCAGGAGAGATGCCAGAAGGCGAAGAAGGCACCAATCAGGGTAAAGATGATACTCAGGTACAGCGCCAGGGCCAGCGAGGAGTCTATCGCCGCGCGCCGCCCTGGCGGTAACGCGTTGCTCTCCCCGGTCAGCCTGACCAGGGTTGCCGCGTCCAGATTGGGATTCTGCCCCAGCGCCTGTCTGGCCGCCTCGGCTGCCTGGTTGCGCGCCGCGACATAGCGGATGATACCCAGGCCCGCCAGGTCACAGGGCAGCGCCAGAGCCAGGGCCAATCCGGCCAGCAAAATCGGCCCGTCCGCGAAGCCCAGTCCTATGAGGGGCTGGAACAGTATGAGCGCCGCGAGCAGCAGACCACCAAATACCCAGCCGCCCGCGCCATCCAGCAGGTTCACTGTAATCTCCTGGCTCTTTGCCGCCCACTGGCGGGAGAGCGCGAACCAGTCTGGACCCTGCGGGGCAGGAGGCACCAGTCCGGGCTGTGCCGGTGCCCCGGGAGCAGGCAGCGGCGTGACTGGTGGAACTCCACCAGGCGTAATCGGTACAGCGCTCGCCTCCGGTGGCGGTGGTGGTACAGCGGCGGCAGCTACCGGAGGCGCTACCTCGGCTGGTACAACATTGACAGGCTCGGGAGCCGCAGCAGCTTCCGAGAGTGGCGGCGGTGGAGGAGCCGCCGTTTCAGGAGAGACGCTGGCTGGCTCAGCCGGCATCTCTGAGGATTCAGCGGGTTCGGGTTGCATTTGTGACATAACGCACCTCTTAGAATGAAAATGATGTCAGAGAAGACTTTTCCCTTTTGGAGGATGGATTACCCACTATATAAGCAGAAAAAGGCTGGAAACGCAAGCCTTTTTCCAGCAAACAGGACGCCCTGACCTTTTTTCTGCTTGCCAGATGAGTTTCTCTGCCGCTAACACGTAGAGTCTTCTCTAATCGTTTCACCAGAGGATGCTATCCCGGCACCTGTTTCGTGCTATGCCGCGCTTTACAGAAAAACTCCCCATTTTCCTGTGAAG
>DASZXF010000624.1:0-4732 GCA_035546055.1 Ktedonobacteraceae bacterium | reverse complement strand
GTCAAAGATTGACATGTAAAAATTTTAAGTTTAAACTATAATGAGTTGAGAGTTCGGCTTTTCTCTTTTTCAGGGGGCAGATGTGTATGCGTATTGTGTGTATCGGGGGTGGTCCGGCGGGACTGTATTTCGCGCTGCTGGCGAAGAAGGCGCAGCCGGGCGCGGATCTTATGGTAGTTGAGCGCAATCGACCCGATGATACCTATGGCTGGGGAGTGGTTTTCTCGGATCAGACGCTGGAGCACCTGGCCGCTGCCGATGCCCCGACGTATGAGGCGATTGTGAGCAGTTTCCACCATTGGGATGATATCGATATCCATTTTAAGGGACGCACGATCACTTCCAGCGGACATGGCTTTTGCGGTATCCCGCGCAAGCGTTTGTTGCGCATTTTACAGGAGCGCTGCGCTGAGTTGGGAGTGGAGCTGGTTTTCAGTACGGAGGTCAGCGATGAGCGTGCTTACGCTGATGCTGATCTGATCGTGGCCAGCGATGGTGTGAATAGCAAGCTGCGCCGCAAGTACGCGGAGTATTTTCAGCCGGAGATTGAGCAGCGCCTGTGCAAGTATATCTGGCTGGGCACTGACCGGGCTTTCGAGGCGTTTACCTTTGCCTTTGAGGAAACGGAATGGGGCTGGATGCAGGCGCACGCGTACCGCTTCGACGAGGCGCTGAGTACGTTTATTGTGGAGATGCCGGAGGAGGTGTGGCGGCGAGCAGGCATCGACCGGATGAGTACGCGGGAGTCGGTGGAGCTGTGCCAGCGCATTTTCGCGCGCTACCTGGATGGGCATACGCTGATGAGCAATGCTCCGCACCTGAGCAATCCCTGGCAGCATTTTTTGCGCGTGAATAATGCGCATTGGACGCATGGGAATATCGTTCTGCTGGGCGACGCCGCGCACACGGCTCACTTTTCGATTGGCTCAGGAACCCGCCTGGCGCTGGAGGACGCGATGGCGCTCTCACGCGCGTTGACGGAACATGGCGCGCTTGTGGAGGCGCTCCGGGCCTATGAGGAGGAGCGCAAGCTTGAGGTTATCAAGTTGCAAAATGCCGCGCGCAATAGCTCTGACTGGTTTGAACATGTCAAACGCTATACTTCACTGGAGGCCGAGCAATTCGCCTACAGCCTGCTGACGCGCAGTCAGCGAGTTTCGCATGAAAATCTGCGTCTGCGGGACAGGACGTATATCGCGGAGCTGGAGAGCTGGTTTGCCCGGCGCAGCGGTTTGCCGGCTCAACCTGTTCCGCCGATGTTTACGCCCTTTCGTCTGCGCGAACTGACGCTGCCGAACCGGGTGGTGGTTTCGCCGATGGCGATGTATTCCTGCGAGGAGGGCACGCCTGATGATTTTTACCTGGTCCACCTGGGTAGCCACGCCCACGGGGGCGCGGGACTGGTCTTTACGGAGATGACCTGCGTTGCGCCCGATGCGCGCATTACGCCGGGCTGCGCGGGGATGTACGCGCCTGAACACCGGGCGGCCTGGCAGCGCATTGTTTCCTATGTCCATACGCGCACACCGGCGAAAATCGCCCTCCAGTTGGGACACGCCGGCCCCAAGGGATCGACGCAACGTGGATGGGAGGAGAGCGATGAGCCGCTACCGGAGGGCAACTGGCCGTTGATCGCGGCTTCGGCGGTCCCCTATGGTCCCCGCAACCAGCTTCCGCGTCCGATGACGCGCGCGGACATGGAGCGGGTTCTGGCCGCTTTTGTGCGGGCGACCACCTGGGGCCGGGAGTGCGGCTTCGACTGGCTGGAACTGCATTGCGCGCATGGCTACCTGCTCTCCAGCTTTCTCTGTCCGCTGACCAATCGGCGCACAGATGAGTACGGCGGTTCGCTGGAGAACCGCTGCCGCTATCCGCTGGAGGTCTTTCGCGCCATGCGCGCGGTCTGGCCGGCGCACCTGCCGATGTCGGTGCGCATCTCCGCCCACGACTGGGCGCCGGGCGGCAATACGCCCGATGACGCGGTAGTGATGGCCCGGCTCTTTAAAGAGGCTGGCGCGGATCTCATCGATGTCTCGTCCGGGCAGACCACCCGCGAGGCGCGGCCTGTCTACGGGCGCATGTATCAGACGCCTTTCGCCGACCGCATCCGCAATGAAGTGGCGATTGCGACCATGGCGGTAGGGGCTATCTTCGAGCCGGATCATGTGAACAGCATCATCGCCGCCGGGCGCGCGGATCTGTGCGCTCTGGCGCGTCCACACCTGGCCGATCCCTACTGGACCCTGCACGCGGCTGCCCGCCTCGGCTATAGCGCGCAGCCCTGGCCGCCCCAATACCTGAACGGCAAGGCTCAACTCGAACGCAATCTCGCGAAAGGACTTTCCACTGTCATATGACCATTGATAAGCTCTCATCTACCACCGGCGAGGGACAGTTCCCCGGTCAGCCCGCCATGACTGAAGCAGGTCACGACCCCTCGGCGGTCAGCGGACCTGAACAGGCGCATGACGCCCTGCGCGTGTGGTTGCGCCTGCTGAGCTGTACAACCCTGATCGAGAACCAGATCAGCAGCCGCCTGCGCGGAGAATTTGAGACCACCCTCCCGCGTTTCGATGTCCTGGCCCAGCTTGCGCGCTTCCCTGACGGTCTGTTGATGAGCGAACTTTCCCAGCGTTTGATGGTGTCCAACGGCAACATCACCGGCCTCACCGACACCCTGGAGCGGGATGGCCTGGTGGAACGCCTTCTGCTGCCAGAGGACCGCCGCGCCCGCAAGGTTCGCCTCACTGAGCGGGGCCGCGAGGTCTTCGCGCACCTGGCCACCACCCACGAAAGCTGGATTAACGCCTGGTTCAGCAGCCTGACGCCCACCGAACAACAGGCGCTCTACACCCTGCTGGGCAAATTAAAACATGGAATGAGCGCATAGCAACATACGGATAAGCGGGATTGTTAAGGGCAGCAGCCCTTGACCTGGGGTTTGGGGCTGTGCCCCAACCCTCCTCTTTTCCACCGCTTGCGGCGGCGCACTCATTCATAAGCGGGATTGTTAAGGGCTGCAGCCCTTGACCTGGAGTTTGGGGCTCTGCCCCAACCCTCCTCTTTTCCACCGCTTGCGGCGGCGCACTCATTCAATGGTGTTTGGAAGAAGTACGCAAAAGAAGGAAGGAGACGAACAATGGCAGAGCATTTCTCCTGGGAAGTGGCGGACCGGGTGGGCACGATTACGCTGAACCGCCCGCAGAAGAAGAATCCGCTCACCTTTGAGTCTTACGCGGCCTTGCGCGACCTGTTTCGCGAACTGGCGCGGGAAAGCGCGGTCAAAGCGGTGGTGCTGACCGGCGCGGGCGGGAATTTTTGCTCAGGCGGCGATGTGCATGAGATTATTGGTCCGCTGACGCGCATGGCCATGCCTGAACTGCTGGACTTCACACGCATGACTGGCGAACTGGTCAAAGCTATGCGCGCCTGCCCGCAGCCGATCATCGCGGCCATTGACGGCGTGTGCGCGGGCGCGGGGGCGATGCTGGCCCTGGCCTCGGATCTGCGCTACGGCACGCCGAACTGCAAAACTGCCTTTTTATTTGTGCGCGTGGGCCTGGGTGGCTGTGATATGGGAGCGTGTACCCTGCTGCCGCGCGTGATTGGCCAGGGACGCGCGGCGGAACTGCTGTACAGCGGACGTACCCTGCTGGCCGCCGAGGCGCTGAACTGGGGCTTTTTGAACGCGCTCTATCCGCCGGAGGAGGTGTTGAGCAAAGCCCGGGAGATGGCGGCCAGCCTGGCCAGCGGCCCCACCTTTGCCCACGCCATGACCAAGCGTCTGCTGCACCAGGAATGGGCCATGGGACTGGACGAGGCCATTGAGGCCGAGGCCCAGGCTCAGGCCATCTGTATGCAGACGCGCGACTTCCGGCAGGCTTACGAGGCTTTTGTCAGCAAACAGCCAGTACAATTCGAGGGTCAGTAGACCATGAGATACGATCTTCCCTTTTTTGATGACGAACATCGCCGGCTGGCCGCTGATCTGGAGGCGTGGTGTACAGAACACCTGGCGGTGGAAGAGGCGGAGGAGGTAGACGCGGCCTGTCGGGAACTGGTAAGGCAGCTAGGCGAAGCTGGCTGGCTGCGCTACTGCGTGCCCGGCGCGTTCGGCGGACCCCGCGCGGCGGTGGATGCGCGTTCGCTGTGCATTATCCGCGAGACGCTGGCCTATCACGCCGGGCTGGCCGATTTCGCCTTCGCCATGCAGGGACTTGGCAGCGGCGCGATCACCCTGGCCGGGACGCCCGCGCAGCAGGAGCGCTATCTGCCCGGCGTGGCCTCTGGCGCTCTACTGGCGGCCTTCGCGCTTTCGGAACCGGAGGCAGGCTCGGATGTCGCGGCCCTGAGCACCACGGCCACGCGCACGGATCAGGGCTATGTCCTGAACGGCGTCAAGACCTGGATCTCGAACGGCGGCATCGCCGACTTCTACACCGTTTTCGCGCGCAGCGGCGAGGCGCCGGGCGCCAGGGGCATTACGGCCCTGCTCGTCCCGGCCAGGACGCCCGGTCTGCGCATCGCCGAACGCATCGAGGTCAGCGCGCCTCATCCCCTGGCCACCCTGAGCTTTGAGGAGTGCTTTGTACCCGCCGCGCATGTCCTGGGCGAAGCGGGCCAGGGCTTCAAGCTGGCCATGCAAACCCTCGACCTCTTCCGCGTTTCCGTGGCGGCGGCGGCCAGCGGCTTCGCCCGCCGCGCCCTCGCCGAGTCGCTGCGCCACGTCCGC
>DASZXF010000623.1:0-3962 GCA_035546055.1 Ktedonobacteraceae bacterium | reverse complement strand
GAACACCACGCCCTCCAGGCCTCTCTAAACCAGAGAGACCTGACCCCGCTGGTATCTCTATGGACGAGAATGGCCATCTACCACAACAAAAGAGCTGGTTCAAGACGCTGGAAATGCTCGCTGTCTTGAACCAGCTCTTTTGTTGTGGTAGATGGCCATTCTCGCCCGTAGAGCTACCAGCGGCGTCAGGCCTCTCTGGTTTGGAGAGGCCGGGAGGGCGTGGGGTTCTGAATATGGATGATGATGTCGAAGCTCTGGCTGAGCCGCTGCGAAGTGGAGAGGTCTTCTCCGCCGAGGCCATAATTGATCAGCATGGCAGGCTGGTGCGCCCAGTCCTTGAGCGGACCAGGAGGCAGACGGTCCAGGTCGAGCATGTAGAGCGGCAGGCCGACCTGCCCAAGGGCCGCGTTATAGCTATGCGGGGCTGGCGGCGTGATTGTCTGGATCGTGCTTGAGGGATAGCTATAGCTTCTGAACGTGCCCCGGTAAAGGGTTGTGCCGATGGCGAAATAGTCCTTTTGATAGCGGGCACGCAGTTCGCCACCCAGATTTTTTCCGTCCTGGGAGCCATAGCGCGTATCATTGGCAATATGCATATCATGCGCCCAGACCAGCATCTTTGGCTGGCTACCAGCGGCGTGATCGTGAATCCAGGCCACGTTTTCGGCCATGAAGGTATCGCGCTGATAGTAGCGGCTGAGCGACTCGGCCTCCGTTTGCGCGTTAGAATAAGTGGCGAACTGGGTGATGATGCGCGCGTTCTGGAGGGCGAAGGCAAAGCTGCGAGCTGACGAACGTTTGAGATACGCCTGCTGATTGGCCAGCAAAAGATCGTAGACCTGCTGAGCCTGGTCCTGATACCTCTGCTGGTCAGACGCGTCCAGCGGAGTGAAGGTATCTGAAGTAGCGGCTTCGCTCATGGCCTGCACAGGCGCGTACAACTCCCGCAGATGCGCGACCTGCCCCGGATCTACCTGCCGCAGATAGCGCTCAACGGCGGTGAATTCGTCCCGGCTGAGATCCTGAAAATCCATGCCCAGGAAGTGAATTTTGCTGGTATGCGCGGAATCGGCATTGTAGGCGCGCATCCATTCCAGCAAAGCGCGAAACTCCTGCGTCTGCCAGGATTCAAAAAGTCCTCGCGCCATCACCGAGGAGAGGTCAGCGGTCTGGCCGTTGATATAGGCGTCGATCAGCTGTGAACTTCCCCAATCGTTTTCCATGACAAAGGTTGTATAGCCCAGCTTGCCCATCAACAACTCGGCCAGGCGCGTCTTCATGGTCAGAAACTCATGCGTACCATGAGTGGCCTCGCCCAGACCTACAATGCTGGCCTTACCCACTGCCTGCTTGAGCGGAGCAAGATCGCTGTCCGCGCTGCCGGGATCGGTGGTGCGCAGGGGCAGCGCACTCTGCCGGAGCCAGTGGGCCACAGCCGCAGTATCGAGCGTCTGACCATGGACCGGCGCCGCCGTCTGCGGCCTCATCCACGTGACCAGAAACGCCAGGAGTAGAAGAAAGAAGGGTACAAAAAAGAGACGACGAATGCCGGATTTCTTGACAAACATGGCTCAATTCTCTCGCATAAAGGGGGAATCCGTGGATGTTCAGCTATCCCTGGCTGTCCCGTCGCATGCTGGTGAGGGCAGGATTCAAATGGGCACGGATACGCCTGTTTCTCAGACTCCATTCAATCAGAATCTGTTCTCCAGCTTTGAATGTAAAGCAAACAGACGGAGAATGCAAGAGGTATGCCGTCTGTTTGCTTATCTCAGACCGTCAGACTGGCGATCTGGTGAAGAGGAAAGGCGTGGCACCCTTTTTGGTAGAGGCTAGGAAAGTTGGGGGATGAGAGAGGCGTTATACCATATCCGCCGGTCTGCTGCCCAGCATAAATTCTCCCACGGATGTTTCTTTGAGATACTCGGTGGCGGCGATTTTAGCGAAGAGATCGGAGTCTCCGGCTCCCAGAGCGCAGGGAGCCAGCTTCATCGCGGTAGCTACGAGGTACATGGTCGCGTAGAGCACGCCGACATCTTTCAGGATCAGGGAATAGGCCAGACTCTGGTATTTCCAGGCAACGCGCTGGAAACGCGCGGCCAGAGTAATCAATACCTGGGGACGATCACTGCTGCCCATGGCCTGACTGGCCTCAAAGAGCAGGTTTTGCGTCTCTTTCGAGTCCTCGCGGACCAGGGCAAGGGCATGCTCGACGGGATGATACCAGTAAAAACCGGGGGCCAGACCCTCGCATTGCTCGATGGTCAGATACAGTTCAAGCTCATAGCTCGCGCCGGCGCCGGGATAGGGTCTGCTGGTAAAGTCGCCGCTCTCTTCGTTGTTGTAGACCTCTTTGACGCGCGCGACTCGATAGAGAAATTCGCCAAGCTGATTCGCTGTGATGGGTTGCTCTCCATAGGAGCGCAGCGAAGTGCGTTTCTCCAGAACATCCGTCAGGGCGGGATCTTCCGCGCGCAGGCGCTGCATATCGGGTCGGAATAACGGGATGCTCAGCGGCCATGCGCTCTGTTTGATGGCCGGTTGCGGGGGAAAGCGGGAGAGAAAGCGATAGGTTCCTCCTATTTCGTTATCGTGCCGACCAGCCCGGCTGCGGCTGTGAAAGAGCAGATCGTGAAATTCCCACTGCTGGCAGGCCTGATCCTGTTCTGTGCTCAGTTGACCCTCGCTGGTCGTCAGGGCGGCGAAATCGCCCATGACCAGCAGGGTAAGCAGACCCATGGCGTGCTCGCGTTCCTCTGCCGGCACGCCCTGGCTCAGTTCAAGGGGCGTGACCGCGCTTCCAAGCTGATAGATCAGGCTGGCCGCCAGTGGTCGTTCCAGTCTGATCCGAGCGTGCGAGAGGGGCGATTCGAGGCAGGTAGAGCCGTTCTCGTCGCGTCTCAGGTAGGCAAAACGCGACATCTGGTATGCCTGATCCATCTGAATAGTCACCCATGTATGCTTGATGGAGGATGAAATGGGGAACAGCGTGGCCAGGGAACCTTGCCCCTCGCCGTTCCCCGTACACAGGGCGACCATGCGATGCCGGAGCAGACAGGCGATGTACTGGTAGAATGAAGCGAGCAGCTTTTCTGACTGAGCCTCTGCTTGCAGCGCCTGCTGAATCCAGTTCGCCGGACAGGCAGTACGCGCCAGCCGCATCAGTACCCGGCGCACGGGCGGACTGAGGCGCGCGATTGTCACCTGGCAGAAGGGGGAGATGACGACCACGCCATCTCCGCTCTCGCGCATCTCTGTATCCCCCTGCAAGCGGTAGGAGATGGGTAATGCGTGCATGTTTCTATCCATTGCGAACTGCTCCTTTCCTGCAAACATCGTCAGTCACCGCGCAGGCCCGCCGGGTGCGCTAGAGCTAGAAAAAAGGATGAGGATGCGGATTCACCTCTGCTTCTGTCAGTGGATGGTCCTGATAGCCGAGCGCGAAAGGCAATTGATGCAGGCGCTCAAGGCCGATGATGCGGCGATGCTGCTGACCAAAGGTCATGGGAAGCATACCGGGCATGATCACCTTCACGCAGCGCAAACCGCAGGGGAGATATTCGGGCGCGGTCTGATCTACCACGATCACATCCTGACCGCGGGCGCGATAGGTATCGATAAAAAAGGCGAGGTCATCGCGCAGGTCCAGGCGTTCCGGTGGATGGCGATAGAAATCCTCAAAGGCTTCTTGAAACGTCTGCGGCTGCTGCGTATGGCAGAGGAAGCACAGGCGCTCAAACGCCTCTGGCTGATAGTAGACGAGTGGATGATCGTCCATGGTCTGCACGAGATTCGCGTCCGCCAGCATCGCCAGCGCCTGTTCCCTGGTCTCGCGCACCTGCTGAGCAGGCATGGCCAGGACCGCCGCCAGTTCGCGTAATGCGCGCAGCAAGGCCTGCTCTGGATGGGGATGCGAACCGGCTGCCACCAGAGCCTTCGGCGTATCAGGGCGATTTTGCTCA
>DASZXF010000622.1:0-3396 GCA_035546055.1 Ktedonobacteraceae bacterium | reverse complement strand
TCTTCTGGCGCTCTTCGCTCATGCGATTTCCTCCGCGATTTCCTCCATGGAGAGCTGCGAGGCGACGATTTCATGATACACGTCGCAGGTTCTCATCAGCTCCTTATGAGTACCAATACCAGCGATTCGCCCTTCGTCCAGTACAATAATCTGGTCCGCGTCCATCACAGTGCTGACACGCTGGGCGACAATCAACACCGTGGCCTCCTGGGTCTCTGCTTTCAGCGCGCTCCGCAGACGAGCGTCGGTCTTAAAGTCCAGCGCGGAAAAACTATCATCGAAGATGTAAATTTCAGGTCTGCGCACCAGCGCCCGCGCGATAGAGAGACGCTGCTTCTGACCGCCGGAGACATTGGTGCCACCCTGAGCAATCAGCGAGTCGAAACCATCCTGCATGCCGGAGATGAACTCACTCGCCTGGGCTACCTCAGCCGCGTGGCGTATCTCCTCGTCAGTGGCATCCTCCTTGCCGTAGCGAATATTGTCTCTGATCGTGCCGGTGAAAAGCACAGCCTTCTGCGGCACAAAGCCAATTTTCTCGCGCACATGTTCCTGCGCCATGGCCCGCACATCGACGCCATCAACCAGGATCTGGCCGCTATCGATATCGTAGAAGCGTGGAATCAGACTGATTAAGGTCGATTTACCGGAGCCGGTACCACCGATGATGGCCGTCACCTGGCCCGGTCTGGCGCTGAAGCTGATGTTGGACAGCGCCGGCTCTTCCGCGCCCGGATAGCTGAACGTCACATCCTGGAACTCGACATAGCCTTTCATCTCATCGGCGCGTTGCACCTGCTCGGCGTCGTTAATCTGCGGCTCGATGGCCAGCACCTCGTTGATACGAGTCGCGGACGCGGCGGCGCGCGGCAGCATAATGAACATCATCGAAACCATCATCAAGGAGAAAAGAATTTGCATGGCGTACTGCAAGAAAGCGATCAGCGCCCCAACCTCCATGTCGAGGTTATTGATGCGAATGCCGCCAAACCAGATGATGGAGACATTAGAAAAGTTCATGATCAGCATCATCACAGGCATCATAAAGGCCACAACGCGGTTCACACGAATGGAGATGCTGGTCAGGTCCGCGTTCGCCACCTCAAAACGCTGTTCCTCGTATTTAATGCGGTCAAAGGCGCGCACCACACGCACGCCGGTCAGCCCCTCGTCCAGGATCAGATTGAGCTTATCCAGTTTGAGCTGGATCTTCTGAAAGAGCGGGATGGCCTGACTCATGATCAGGGCAATCGTGAGCACCAGCACCGGGATCATAACCACAAAGACCCAGGAGAGTCCGACATCCTGCTTCAGGGCCATGATAATGCCGCCCACCAGGGTAATCGGCGCCGTGATCATCATGTTCAAGAGAATCACCAGCACCTGCTGCACCTGCGTGGTATCGTTGGTTGTGCGCGTAATTAACGAAGCGCTGCTGACCTTATCAAACTCTTGCAGGGAAAAGCGCTGTACATGCTCGAAGAGCTTAAAGCGCACAATTTTTCCAAATCCCGTCGCCACCTGCGAAGAGAAGAGAATGCCGATGACAGCCGATGCGGTTCCGCCGACCGCCACCAGAACCATCCACCCGCCGGTCTGCCAGATATACCCGGTATCTTTATTGACAATACCTTTATCAACAATATCGGCCATTAACGTAGGCAGGTACAGGTTGGCCATAGCCTGCCCAAAGGCCAGAATTACGACAACCACCAGCAGAAAGCTGTATGGTTTTAAGAAGCGCATTAATTTAATCATGCTTCTTCATCTCCATTCCAATGAGACTGTTGCACGTTAGCTTCCTGTTCACTAAAGTACTGAAAAACTTTGGATAATAACTCAACAAGTTGATTGCTCTCCTCCTCCCCCAGAAACTCAATCAAGCCCTGTAAAGAACGGGTCATATCGTCCATAGCCTGGCGGGTGACTTGCCCACCTTTCTCCGTCAAGCGCACTCCCACCGCCCGCCTGTCCAGGGGGTCGATGCGGCGCTCAATCAGGCCATTGGCTTCCAGCCCCTTTAACAACTGGGTCACAGTCGGCGAGGTCACATGCAAAAGTTTGCTGATCTCTGAGACCTTGATCTCACTCACATCAGGCGACGTACCTCTCCTGACACAGAACAACACTCGAATCTCGCTCGGCTTACAACCAGCTACCGCGCGCTGATGCCATGCAGTCTTGTTAAACTGCATAAAGGATCTCATGAGCTTGCGCACAATCGGGTTGAGATCCAGAGCAATTTCATGATCTGTCTGCATTTGCTTCCCTCCGCCTTTGAATAGGTTAGCAAATAATTTAGTATCTAATTTATTAAGTAACCTATCTAATTGTAAGCTGAAGAGGAGAGAATGTCAAGGGAGCGCCTTTCTTTGTCTGTCCCTGTTCGCGATATATCGCGATATATTGAATAATTATAACGATATATCGCGAAATGTCAAGCCTGGACATGGGCCTGGTCGTTTTCTGCACCTTGAGAGTGTACCGGAAGCTGCGGGCGCCGACATCACCCGCCGGGGTGATTGCTGAGGGTGATTGTCAGTTCGGCAGGAAGTCGCAGGCGATTCTATCAGGCACATATGCAGCCTTCACTCTGCCCGCTCATGGAAAGCACTTTTCGGACATGGCCAGATAGATTAGCGTAGCGAACGTTCTATAGAGAAACAGGATAGTTGTTCTGCATGCGAGGAGGGCCAGCCTATCATATGCTCAATTTAGAACTTGCCTGGCAAATGGTTTGCCAGACTGTGGGAGCTGACCAGGAGCGGGCGCAAGTGCTCTTGACGGAGTTGGAGCGGGCATATCGTGGTCCGGGCCGTTTCTATCACACGCTGGATCATATTCAGGCCATGCTGGCCTGGGTTGAGCGTGTAAAGGATGAGGCAAGCGATCTGCCGGCGTTGCGGCTGGCGGTCTGGTTTCACGATTGCGTGTACGATCCGCGCGCCAGCGATAATGAGGAGCGAAGCGCGTTCTACGCGGAGCAGGCTCTTGCCAGCCTGGCCCTGTCGCATGAACTGATCCAGAAGGTTTCGCGCCTGATTCTATGTACGAAGACTCACGAGGTTGACGCGGCCTGGCGTGATGGCCAGCTTCTGCTTGACGCCGACCTGGCCGTTCTCGGCTCGCCGCCTCGGATGTACGACGCCTACGCTCAGGCCATTCGACAGGAATACGGCCATGTACCGGCGCGGGTCTACGCTTCCGCCAGGAGACAGATTTTGTACGCGTTTTTGCGGCGTCCCAGGATATATTTGACAGAAACGATGTACGCTGATCTGGAGCAGCAGGCCAGGGAGAATCTGAACCGCGAAATCGCTGCTCTGGCCTGAGCGCAGGCAGACGCCAGGGTTGATCATGGTCGCCTGGTGCCTGGCTATTCTCCGCCGGTGGCCG
>DASZXF010000621.1:0-26152 GCA_035546055.1 Ktedonobacteraceae bacterium | reverse complement strand
TCCTTATACCAAAGCTCTGCTCTCAGCTATTCCCATTCCTGATCCACGGATTGAGAAGAGGCGCCAGCGCATTATTCTCTCGGGAGATCTGCCCAGTCCCATTAACATTCCCAAAGGCTGCCGTTTCCACACGCGCTGTCCAATGGCGCAGGAGATCTGCCGCATCGAAGAGCCAGCTTTTGAGCGTAAAGGGGGCCGGGACCATTTCGCCGCCTGCCACTTCTCCAACCAGGTGAGCGCACCCGTTGCAACAGAATAACTCCTTCTGTTTGTTACACAGGGGCCAGCAAAGGCGCTGGCCCCTGTGTTTTTGTGTCATCCAGATGGTCATTGCGCGCAGGTTGACAAGAGAGGGCTATCAGGATATGGTAGACTGAGAACAATTGGTAGAGAAGACTGATGTTAAAATGCTTCGGGGAGGCAAAATGATCAACCTGTTCCGTCGTGCAGGTGTGCAGGTGGCTCTGCTGGCGCTGGCAGTGCTGGGGATAGCCGATGCAATTTACCTGACGCTGGCGCATTATAACGAGCATGTCGCGCTGGTCTGCTCAGAGAGTGGCCTGGTCAACTGTATGCGAGTGACTACCAGCATCTATTCCTATGTGCCGGGGACATCGCTGCCAATCACGCTGCCGGGTCTGGGCTGGTGCCTGGTGCTGGCCGGCCTGGCCGTCGCGGGCATCTGGCTGGGCGATGAGCGGCGCTGGCTGCGCGTAGCCCAGTTTGGCTGGACATTGCTGGGTATGTTGACCGTCCTCTATCTGGTCTATGTCGAAATCGTGCTCTTGCGCGCTATCTGTGCCTGGTGTACCGTTTTGCATGTGCTGATTACGCTGGCGTTTTTGCTCGCCGTGGTGCGACTGCCGGGAGGTTTTTCTGCCGAAGAGGAGGCGTGGGAGGAAGAGGCTGAAACGAGCGCTGGCAATGGCGGGGCGCTTTCCAGCGCTGCCGAGCCGAGGGCATAGGAAAAAGCGGAGAAGAAAGAGGGTGGTCGAGCTGGCAGCGCTGGCTCAGCCACCCTCTCTCTTCAGGGATCGCAGTTCATCTATTCCCATTTGAAGGTCTTGATAGCCACGGCCAGAATGATGATGGCCCAGATGAGCAGGGTCAGGAACGCGCCTCCAGGGAAAGGCTGATCGGCGATCAACGTCTTCTGGAGAATCTGGGTGAGCGCGGCGGGCGGGAGAAGCTGAGACAGCGCGGCCAGCGGAGCGGGCAGGTGATCGAGCGGCAGAATACCCCCGCCGATCAGCACAAAGATCAGGTAGAGGGCGTTGGCGCCGGCCAGGGTGGCTTCGGCCCGCAGCGCGCCGGCCATGGCGAGGCCGAGAGCCGCGAAAGTGACAGTGCCCAGGGCTACCCCCAGGACGGCCAGGGGCAACTCACCAGCCGGGCGCCAGCCGTAAAAAATCATCGCCACGGCGACCAGGATGATAATCTGGATCAGTTCCAGCACCAGTACGGAGATGACCTTGGCCAGAATCAGTCCACCGCGCGGCAGGGGCGAACTGCCCAGGCGCTTGAGGACGCCATAGCGGCGCTCATACGCGGTTGCGATGCCCAGACTGACCATGCCGGCAGCCATAATGGCCAGCGCCAGGACGCCGGGAAGCAGGAAGTCCACCGCGCTTTCCCTGGGCGATACCGGAATGATATTCAGCGCGGAAAAGAAGACCAGCAGCAGAATAGGAATCAGCAGTGTCACCAGCACGCGTTCGCCCTGGCGCAGCGTCATCGCGAGTTCGATGCTCGTCTGGGAGAGCAGTTGCTTGCCAAAGGAAGCCGCGCGCGGCTGTTCAGTGGCCGTAGTTGTTGAGGTTGTTGCCATCGTTATTCTCTCACCTCCGCTCCCGTCAGGCGCAGGAACAGGTCTTCCAGCGAGCCATGGCCGACGCGCAATTCGGAAAGGGTGACCTGTTGATCGCGCAGCCACGCCGTCAATTCCGCCAGCAGAGCCGGGGCGGCGCTCGTTTCGAGCAAGTAGCTGCCGGGGCGGATCTCCCTGGCGTTCGTCGCCGAGGGTAGTTTGCTCAGTTGTGCGCAGTCCAGACCCGCCGGAGCCACAAAGCGCACCACGTTGGCATTTTGCACACCGGTCAGCCCGGCTGGCGTATCGAGCGCGACCAGGCGACCGTGATCGATAATGGCCACCCGGTCCGCCAGGCGTTCAGCCTCGTCCATCAGGTGCGTTGTCAACAACACCGTCACGCCGCTGCGCTTGAGATCGCGAATAATTTCCCAGGTAGCCAGGCGGGCCTGCGGGTCCATGCCCGTCGTTGGCTCATCCAGAAAGACCAGTTGTGGCAGGCCGATCAGAGTCACCGCCAGGGCCAGGCGACGTTTTTGACCGCCGGAAAGACGGCGATAACGCGTCTTCGCCACTTCACTCAGACCAACGCGTTGCAGCAGACTGGCGCTGTCCTGGGGACGGGCGTAGTAGCTGGCGAAAACGCGCAGGATTTCGCGGGCATTTAAATCCTGGTAAAGGCCATCCTGTTGCAGCATCACCCCGATCAGCGGCTTCAACTCGCGACCCTGGCGCATGGGGTCCAGACCCAGCACCCGGACCGAGCCGCTATCAGGTGAGCGATACCCCTCCAGCGTCTCAATTGTCGTCGTTTTGCCCGCGCCATTTGGACCCAGCAGGGCAAAAATCTCCCCGCGTTGCACCGTAAAACTCAGATGATCGACAACCTGATTGGCACCATAACTTTTATTTAAGGTATCAACGACAATCGCCGGTTCCTCCCCGGTCAGAGGTCCGGCAGCGGTACTTGTCGTTGTCTGCGTCTCAGCAGACATAGCGAATTACTCCTCACAGAAATAAGGACAGCAGTGAATTTAATCCTGCATAATGTATAGCGCAGATAGAGAAAGTTGGCAAGTTTCCTATCCGAGTGGTCAAATTTGTCCGCCGATTTTAGAACTATAAGGCAGGTTGAAACGTGTTGTAAAGAGGTTACGCACAAGTTGCATCTCTATGAGAGAGATTACAGGTGGTGGAAAAGAGGAGTGTACGAAAAGAAAAGCAAAAGGAAAGGATAGGTACAAGATGAGCATTGGAGGTATACTCTGGGCGGTAATCGTCATTTTGTTTGTGCTCTGGTTGATCGGCTTTCTCGCCCACATCGGCGGCGCGTTCATTCACATTCTGCTGATTGTTGCAGCCATTGTGTTGATCTACCACCTCATCACTGGTGTTCTCGCGCGCCGTTCATAGCAGAACAGCTTTGACGAAGCGATAAAGAAAGGGATTGCTCTGAGAACGAGAGCAATCCTTTTTGCTGTGAGCTTTTGTGATGTTCGGCGCTGTGACTGCTCGCTGTGCAAGCAGAGTTTATTGACGACAGCAGAATCTCGCAAAAAATTTGACGTAAGGATAGTCTGAGTGTTACAGTATGGGGAACTCATTGAAAATCCGTAGACCACAACCTGGCAGTAGTCGTAGAGAAAAAGTGGGAGACCTGGCTCGCCCCATCGCGTGCCCAGGTTTTTTTATAAGGAGGAACACGCCGTCATGGCGCAAGATTTTGCCCAGAAGTTTGCTTTGGAAGGATTGACATTTGATGATGTGCTGATTATTCCGGCGGCCTCGTCAGTGCTTCCGCGTGAAGTTTCGACCGTGACCCGTTTGACCAGGACTATTTCGATCAACATTCCCATCTTGAGCGCGGCCATGGACACAGTGACCGAGGCCCGGCTGGCGATTGCCCTGGCTCGCGAGGGCGGGCTGGGGGTCATTCACCGCAACCTCTCGATAGAGGACCAGGCTGAAGAGGTGGATAAGGTCAAGCGCTCGGAATCGGGCATGATTACCGATCCCATCACGCTGGAGCCATCTCAGCCGTTGAGTGAAGCGCTGGCCGTCATGAAGCGTTTTCACATCTCTGGTATCCCTGTCACCGAGCATGGCAAACTGGTAGGCATTCTGACCAATCGCGATATTCGTTTCGAGACTGAAGTTGACCGGCCCATTGCCGAACTGATGACCAGTGAGAGGCTGGTGACAGTGCCGGTGGGGACAACTCTGGAGCAGGCCCGCGCCAGTCTGCATCGCTACAAGATCGAGAAGCTGCCCGTAGTGGATGAGCATGGGATGCTCAAAGGGCTGATCACCATGAAGGACATCCAGAAGAAGCTCCTCTACCCCAACGCCGCCAAGGACGAATTTGGCCGTCTGCGCGTTGGCGCGGCAGTGGGTGTTGGTCCCGACACCAACGAGCGCTGCGCCGCCTTGATCGAAGAGGGCGTAGATGTCCTGGTCGTCGATACCTCTCACGCGCACTCGCGGATGGTGCTGGAAACAGTCGCGCGGGTCAAAGAGCATTTTGGCAAGCAGGTGCAGATTATCGCCGGCAACGTCGTGACCGGTGAGGCCACGGAGGCCTTGATTCAGGCCGGTGTAGATGGGGTCAAAACGGGTGTTGGGCCGGGCGCTATCTGCACCACGCGCATCATCGCGGGCGTCGGAATGCCGCAGATTACCGCCATCTACGAATGTGCCAGCGTGGCGCGTAAATACGGCGTGCCGGTGATTGGCGATGGCGGCATTCAGTATTCCGGGGACATCGCCAAGGCCATCGCGGCGGGAGCCGATAGCGTGATGCTGGGCAGTCTGCTGGCGGGTGTGGAGGAGAGTCCCGGCGAGATGATCATTTCGCAAGGGGAGCGCTTTAAGGATTATCGTGGTATGGGTTCGGTGGCCGCCATGAAGAAACGCAGCTTCAGCAAAGATCGCTACTTCCAGGGCGATGTCATCGACGAATCGCAGGTCATCGCCGAGGGCATCGAGGCGCGCGTTCCGTATAAAGGTATGCTGGGACCGCTGGTCTTCCAGCTCATCGGTGGTCTGCGCCAGTCGATGGGCTACGCGGGCTGCGCGAATATCGCCGAGATGCAGGAGAAAACGCGTTTTGTGCGCATCACAGGCGCGGGTTTGCGCGAAAGCCATCCGCATGATGTGCAGATTACCAAGGAAGCCCCCAACTATTACGGCGTCAAGAGCAGATAGAGAAACGATATGACACTGACAGACCTTGAGCAGCAAGCCCTGGCCGCTTTGGACGAAGCCGGGCTGCTGCAAGCATTGAGCGAATTGCTACGTATTCCCAGCATTACCGGGCGTGAAGCAGTGGCGCAGCGCTGGCTGGGGGAGCAGATGCAGGCAGCGGGTATGGAAGTCGATCTGTGGACCCTGGATGTAGACGAATTGAGCAAGCGCGCCGACTTTCCGGGTATGGAGGTCGAGCGCGCTGGTCTGGAAGCGCTGGGACTGGTTGGACGCTGGCAAGGAAGCGCAGCGGGCCGGCGTCTGATTTTTAACGGGCATATCGACGTAGTGCCCGCAGGGGATCATGCCAACTGGTCGCATGATCCCTGGGGCGGTGAGCAGGACGAAGAATATATCTATGGACGCGGCGCCTGTGACATGAAGGGTGGTCTGCTGGCCGCGTTATACGCCATCAAAGCCATCAAAGCCTCCGGTGTACCAGTGCGGGGCGAATTGCAGGTGCAGAGCGTCATCGGCGAAGAGGATGGCGGTCTGGGCACCTATGCCACCCTGCTGCGCGGGTACACAGGGGACGCGGCCATTGTCTGCGAACCGACGCGACTCAACCTGATACCTGCTCAAGCGGGTGCCCTGACCTTCACCCTGCGCATTTTCGGCAAATCGGCGCACGCCAGTGTGCGCCGGGAGGGTGTCAGCGCCATTGAGAAGTACCTGGCCGTTCACCATGAACTGCTGCACCTGGAAAGCGAGCGCAACAGCGCGGTTCAGCATCCCCTGCTGGGCAAGCTGGAACTGCCGTATCCACTGAGCATCGGACGTGTCCAGGCTGGCAACTGGTCCTCCTCGGTGCCAGAAGAACTCTTCTGCGAAGGGCGCATCGGTGTCGCCATGGGAGAGAGTAGCCAGCGGGTGCGCGAGATCTTTGAACAAAGGCTGCGCGCCCTGGCCGCCAGCGATCCCTGGCTGAGCGAGCATCCCCTGGAAATTGGCTGGACCGGTGGACAGTTTGAAAGCGGCGAGATCCCGCGCGAGCATCCCCTGGTTCAGCTCTGCGGAGAGTGTATGCACGACCTCAGCGGACGCCAGGTCGAAATAGAGGGCGCGCCCTATGGTTCGGATCTGCGTCTCCTGGTCAACATGGGAGGGATACCCGCCCTGCTTTTTGGGCCAGGGGATGTACGAGTCGCGCACATGCCGGATGAACGAGTGAGCAAAGCGGAAATTCTCATGGCCGCGCGGGCATATATTCTGGCTGCCCTGCGTTATCTGGCATAGGACAACCGGCGTACTGGCTCCCGGAAGAAGATCAGCAATAGCCGGGAGCTGGTCAGCCAGGGCTGATGAGTGAAGTTCCCAAAGACAGGGTTCATGAACGTTTAATTAGCCAAGATATCCCATGAAGATTGCGCTGACAGGCTGAATCAGCTACAATAGCGGAAGTCCATGGTAACTCAACAATAACGACACCCGTAATGTACGGAGGGAACGATGGTCGATCTGAAACAAACACTCAGTCGCTTTTTATCAATTCCTGGGGTACGTCTGGCGGTCCTGGTAGGACGGGATGGCCTGTTAATAGAAGGTTTGACGCGGGATGGGAAAGAGGACATGGAGGCGGTGGGGGCGATCATGACCACAGGTCTGAATACCGCTGAGGCCCTTGGACAGGAGATCGCGCGCGGCAGTGTGGTGGGTACGTTGATGGAGTACGAGCATGGGCTGGTAAGCGTTGATCCCCTGGGCGATTTTGCCCTGGTCGTGACTTTGTTTGATAATGCTTCCTGTATCGGGCGGGTGCGCCATATGGTGAAGGCCAGCCGCAACGAGATTCTGGAGGCATTGGATATCGCTTAACGTCGTGGGATACGTAGTGTTTATCTCAGCCGGGCGTGTACACAGAGGGCGGCATGTACATGGAGCAACTGACTAATCTAATTATTTCGGATCGCGAACTTGCCATTATCTCGAACTTGTTGAGCAAACTGATGAGCGACACCAGCGCATCTTCGGTGATGTTGCTGGATAAGAGTGGTCAGGTCATTACCACGCAGGGAGCCAGCACCAGGCAGAATGCGACAGCGCTGGGCGCGCTGCTGGCCGGCGCGTTTTCGTCATCGCGCCATGTGGCGGAATTGTTGGGGGAGAAGGATTTTCGCACTATTTTTCAACAAGGCGTGAATGAGAGTATTTTTACCACCATGGTAGAAGAGCAGTGGCTGCTGGTCATTGTCTTTGATAAGCTGACTCATATTGGCCTGGTGAAGATCCTTTCAAAGAAAGCAGCGGATGAATTAGGGCGCACCTTAGAGCGCGTGCGCAGTGATACCACTCGCCAGAAATCCTCGGTGCTGAATATCAATTTCCGCTCCTCGGTGGAGGATACTATCGATTTACTTTTCCGCGATTAGGGGAAGAATAGTACATGGCGCTCATAAATATCGCAGCTCAGGAGATCCATTGCAAGATCGTTTACTATGGCATTGGCTACTGCGGCAAGACGACGAACCTCCAGTATGTTCACCGGAGTATTAATCCAAGTGCGCGCGGAGAGATGCTTTCGATTGCGACGGAAACTGAACGGACACTCTTCTTCGATTTTTTGCCTCTCGATCTGGGGACGGTGCATGGTTTTCGTACCCGTTTTCACCTCTATACTGTGCCCGGCCAGATTCTTTACGAGCGGACGCGCCTGGCTGTGCTCAATGGCGCGGATGGCATTGTCTTCGTGGTCGATTCCCAGGCGGAAAAATTTGAAGAGAATGTGCAGAGCATTACCGAACTGGAAATGAATCTCCGCCGCCTGGGCAAGGATCTGGGGAATTTTCCCTTCGTGATTCAATGGAACAAGCGCGATATGCCCTCTGCTCTGCCAGTTCAGGTGCTGGAGCGTTACCTCAACCGGCGCCGTGTCCCGAGCTTCGAGGCCGTAGCCGCCGATGGCAAGGGCGTCTACGCCACGCTGCGCAGCATCAGTAAACGTGTCATGGCCAATTTGTAATCTATATCTGGCTATGCCTATTTATGGGCTGAATGCCTGAATACGCTCTATTTGTCATGCTGGTCTGACTTCCATGCGAGGAGTCAGACCAGCATTGTGTCTCAGATCAGGAGCAGAGTCGCGGTGCCACGCAGGGCGCGGATGCGCGCGGCGGCCTCGGCGCGGGTGATGTGGCCCGCCAGCAATTCGTCGAGAATATCTTCAATCACTGTGGGGGGAGCCGGCGTTTCGGGCGCGGGCGGCTGCTCAGGACGGGCTGAGCGAGCCAGCAGATGTTCACCGAGCAGCGGCCAGAGGTAGATCGCGATCAGCGCCGCGCCCGCGATAGTCGCGGCCAGGCCCGCGTGAGCAATCTGCTGCCATCCATCCAGCGGCGAACCGAGGAGAGCTGTACCCCAGGTGTAGAGCGCCAGCGCGCCGCCGATGGCGAAGGTCAGGATACCGGCTGCCAGCAGGGCCAGCACCAGGCTGCGGCGTGGTCCAAGCGCGCTGGCGGGATCAAGCGAGAAGCGGCGCCGGGTCAGCAGGTCCAGGGGGATATAGACCAGACCGGGAATGAGTAGCGCCAGGGTCGTCAGCCAGGCCAGGTTATCGGGTGCCGAGGGAGTCGGCGCCACGGTTTGCAGCAGATTGTACAGCAGCAGGCCACATCCCCACCAGAACATCGCCGCCAGCAGCAGCGCCGCGATAGTGCCCTCGCTCAAGAGCAGGGTGGCCCGTCCGAACAGATTGCGTCGCCAGAGGCTGCGCAGGAGCAGATGGTACACAGCGGTAGAGAGCAGACCCGGGATCAGCGGAGTGACAAAGTTATAAGCTCCGCTATAGCTGAAAATGTCCATCAAGCCCAGGGTTTTATGGAACGCCGGAGCCAGGAGAACCTCCAGCGCCACGAACACGCCATAGAGCATCCAGCCCAGGCCATATGCCAGGCTGGCCCCGTGCATAATCAGGCGCACCAGGCGCGAGCTGTCCCGATCAGTGATCAGGCTGTAGAGCAGCCAGCAGGCCGTAAACCAGAGCAGAGTAAGCGCCAGGCCGCCAGCCTGGTAGGGGGTACAATAACTCTCGCTACATTCTCCCTGTCCGCCGAAGAACAGCAGATCAAGCAAGGGACGGAGGGAACTCACGAAAGCGCTGGTCATGAAGAAAAGCAGGATCGACTGTCCACCAAAGAAGTGCAGACGCTGGAAAACCAGTGCCACTCCCTTGCTGGCCGGGAAACGGCGGCGCTCAAACTCCAGGCCGACAATCATACAGAGTGTAGGGAGAGCCGAACCGAGAGCGCCGGGGATACCGTCGTGATAGCCATTCCCCCAGCTATTGAAAATCCCGTAGCCGACCATGAAAACCACCACCAGCATGCCAACCACCTCGGTCATATTCAGAAAGAACGAGCGAATCGCGCTGCTCCCGGCTTCTGGATCACCGCGCTGATCGCGACGAATCAGCCAGTAATGCAGTCCGCCCAGCGTTCCCGAGATCAGCCAGCCAATGACCGCGAAGACCAGCGCCTGCACCACCGCAGCGTGAGAAGGTTGCGTGACATAGCTCCCCCGCAGCGGCGTCAGCTCCAGCAACGTATTGAGCAACTGCGCCGTAACCACGACCGCGAAGATGAGTAAGGCAATAAAGATGATATAAAGGTAAAAACGGTAAAGATTGCGAGCCATCATGCACCTCCCTGGTGTCGTATCAGGCTGATTGATAAAATCGAACATATGTATATTGTCAGTGTAGCGTGGAAATGAGGAGAAAGCATGGGGCAGATGTCCTATTTGTTTTATCTGGAGGGCAATCAGCGTATCCGCCCATTTTTGCCGCTGAGTGGGCCATACATCTCCTTTAAGGAACGCCGGGAGAAGCTCCAGGCGTTTCTGACCCCCTTTTGAATACCCTGCTTTTCCTCTGCTCTCCGTACTCTCCTCTCAGCATGTGTAGGATGCAATATTATATGAGCGCATGTTTGTATGAATTATGAATAGATATTTAGCGGGATCTGGTTCTATTTCCTTTTTTCAATGCTTTGGTCGATATAGGTATAGTAGACAAAGGAAAGAAATTCTTTGAGGGTTCTCTCATGGAAGAGGAAAGAAGATAACGTAGAAAAGGCAAATACAACCATGAAATCTCACATTGTTCCCTCGACGGGACTATGGAAGATGCTGGCTGGTGGGCTCACTCTGCTTTTACTGGTTGGTTCTGGCCTGGTCGTTCAGACCTTTTACCACTCAGCAAAAGCCGCTGTCATTGACGATACACCGCCAACGACGACCGAAGCTCCACAGATGCCGGGAACGCCGTTGCAGCAGACCCTTCTGCCGCCGCTGACAACCTCGCCGGAGACGACGAACACCCCGACAACAGGAACGCCGGAGACGACGAATGCGCCGCAAGCGCCAACGACGCCGCAGACGACGAACACGCCGCAGATGCCGACGACGACGAACACGCCACAGATGCCAACGACGACGAACACGCCGCAGGCACCGGCGCCGCTGCCGCCGTTGCCACCGCTGCTGCCGCCGACGACCGAGACGCCGCAGGCACCGACGCTGCAGACGCCAACGACGACCGATACGCCGCAGACGCCAACGACGACCGATACGCCGACGACTCCTCCGCCTGATGCACCAACAACAACATCGCCGGATGATCCAATCATCAAGTTGCCGCCGCTGGATATCCCGACGCTGGATTTTCCAACGCTGGACTTTCCGACGCTGGATTTTCCAACGTCATAACCGCTGGAACCTCTCGTGTTTCGAGTAAAACAACGCCCGTGGAGAGCAATGAGCGACTTTTGTCGCCATCTTCCACGGGCGTTTTGTGCTGCAGCGCCAGGCGCGAAAAATTTCACCCGCAGGGGTGATGGCTGATCACCCGTTCGAGCTTTACACTGGAACTGTGCTCAAGAGCAAACAATTTTTCAAGCCTTGAAGGTAGAAAAGGAGCAGGAAAGATGTCCCAGCAGCACGAAATGGAATTTGTCGACGGACCCAAATCCACGTATGGCGGATATAGTAGCGAGTCGTATCAGGAGCAATTCGCTCCTGGCGCCTACAAAGCCGGGCAGGAGAGCGCGTTTTACACGCGCAAAGCCTATGAAGACGACGGAATCAACCCCACTTTTATGATGCAAATGAAACTGGGACTGATTATCGTCTCGCTCATTCTCTGGGTAATCGTGTTTTTTGGCTCCATCTGGGCCATCACCAGGATTCCGGCTGGCCTGAGCTTTCTGCTCGATCCGGTCATCTTCATTGGTCTGGGCATTTTTACCCTGCTGGTGGCTCTGAGTAATCTGTTTTTCCGCCGACGCTAAAGGTTCACTCAGAGCAGGACGCCGAGAATGCCAGCCAGGGTAACGAGGACGCCGAGAATGGTCGGCAACGAAGGGATCTCGTTGACCAGAAAGATGCCCAGGAGAATGCCGCCGGTAACCTCCTGGGTCGCGATCAGGTTGGCGTATGTCGCGTGAACCTTACGCACAGCGGCATTGTAGAGCGTATGTCCCAGGCCGAGCGGGAAGAGGCCCAGCGCGGCAATCGCCGCCAGCGCGCTCAACGGGTATGGATGGCGCAGGGCCAGAAACAGCGTGGCGGGCAGCAGCCAGAGCGCGGCCAGGCCGTACACAGCCAGTGTATAACGGAAAAGTGGATGGCGCTCCCGTTCCCGGCGTCCGGCCACCGAGTAGATGGCAAAACAGATCGCCGAGAGTACCGCCAGGCCATCGCCCAGGGCCATACACTGGCCGGTGCCGCTCAAGTCGCAACTGGTATAGTGTGGTTGAAAGCCAGCCATCACCGCCACACCGATCACCGCCACGCCGATGCCCAGATATTTTCTCCGGGGCAGCGCTTCCTTGAGAAAAAGCGTTGAGAAAATCGTCACAAAAATAGGGGAAGTGTAGACCAGAGCCAGGCCGTGGGCAATGGTCGTAAAGCTCAAGGCTGCGATATAGAAAATAAAGTGGAGCGCGGTAATCAGGCCATAGAAGAGAAAGCGCGGAAGTTCCTGGCGTTTCAGGCGCAGAGGCGTGCGCGTGAGCAGACCCAGCAGGCCCACCAGCAGCGCGGCAATCGCCAGGCGCCAGAAGGCAATCTCAATTGAAGTGAACGGCGCTGACCAGCGGACGAAAACCGCGCTGGTGGAAAAGAAAGCGACGGCCACGCAGACATAGAGAAGACCTTGCCAGGATGTACGTGCCGAAGAATTCGCCTCTGCAGTGGGCGAAGCTGTGGATGATGAAACCTCTTGCTTATTTTTCATAGGGTTTGGACTCCGACGGGGATAGTGCATACTCTGGCCGGCCTGAGCGTAGCACAACAATCCCCGCATGAATTCCATTGTACAATATGAATCATCCCGCATGTGAGGCCGTTGGCCAACTCTTTGCTTTGCCTGCCCGGCACCTGCGGTGCTTTGCAGGAGGAGGTGGGTTGGTCAGGCGGGCATCCACCAGCCTGACCAGCCCACCTCCTCTTTCCAGGCCATTTGCGGCTCGCTTCTCTTCTGAAGAACCGGCCAATGGCCTCGAAGCTGGCATGACTGATACTGAAAAAATGCAATAAGAGCCGAAAAAATCAACTGATGGCGTAAAGATGGATGCGCCGATGCTGCTTGATGGTTTCCGCTGTCACGCCCATGCCGGCCAGGGCCAGCGAGGCTGAGAGACGGATCGCGCGAGGCAAGCCAGTATTTGCTGCCGTTTGTTGCAGCGGGAGAATCGTTTCAGGGGCATTGAGGACGGTTAAGAGCCAGACAATTGACTGGCGTTCCTCCTCATCGTCGCGCTGGAGAGCGCGCACAAGCTGAAGGGCGAAGTCATTGCCAGAGGCCGTCAGTCCTTGTTGCAATGCCTGTCGCAAATCGCTGGTTGTCATACTCGTATCGCTGCATTGGAGCAGCAGTTCCTGGACCTTCTGGCGAACCTGTTTGCGAGTGGTAAGCTCCACAACGTTCCAGCTCTGCTCGCAAGCGGCAGTGGCCGGCTGGAACCGCCTGGCGCGTCCTTTTTCCATCAAGATATGTCCTTCCCGAAGTCTGCTTGTGGCTTCGACACAGTGTAAAAAACACCTTACGAACTCAGGCTGGCGGTGTTTCCGCAGGGAGCGAAATGACCGCCGGCAGTTCTGTAAACGGCTCGTGGCGCGCCGCGATCAAGGACAACAGATCCTGTAACCCCTGAAGCGCGGCCTGGCGCTGTTCTACAGTAATCGTGTTATCGGCGGCGAATTCATCTTCATCCAGGATCAGGGGCAGGCCATCGAGGCCGACCCACACATCCAGCAGCAGATCTATCTGCTCGACCTGCTCAGCCCCGATGCGTGCTGGTGCGGCGACATTGCAGTACCAGCCTTTGCGCAGGCCCGTGGGAGTTGAGATAGCGAAGATATTGAACCACCGGTCACTATAAAAGTATTCAATAAAATGGTCCCCCGGCTCAAAAGTGGTATAGCCCAGATCCCGGCTACCGTGATCCCAGTACGCTTCCAGAACCACCCCATTCTCTAAACGACTAAAGAGCCTCGCCGGATACCGAATCTTTTCCTCACCTTGAGGACCGAGTTTGATAACCGTAATCATAGTCCCTCCAGGACAATCAGTGGATAGTGTACCCTATCTTTTTCTGCTTTGCAAATGACCTTACGCTGGCTCGGCGAGCATAGCGCGCAGGCGGCTCAGACTGCTCTGGAGTAACGCGCTATCCCTGGCGCCGTCAGGGCTGACCACCGACGCCTCCAGGCTGAGATTGCCGGTAAAGTGCAGTTGTCGCAGGCGGGCGAAGATGCGCGCGAAATCCAACTGACCCTCGCCGGGATGCAGATAGCGCCGGTAGCCATCGGCGGTGTATTGCTGGCCGTCATAGTCCTTCAGATGAATATGCCTGACCAGGCCAGAGGACCAGAGCCAGGGACTGTCCAGCGCTGGCTCAATCTGCGAGTGAATGGCCAGGAACTCTGTATCCAGCGCTACCTTGCTGCGGCTATCGCGCTCAATCACGCGCTGCATCACCTCCAGCGGCGTGCTCTTGCGGCAGGGAATCGTCTCTATCGCCAGCTCCATCTCATGCTCCTCCGCGATATCAAGGCACTCGCTGAGAATGGATAGATTCTTATCGATAATATTATCAGAGTCGGGTGCGCCCCAGAGGTGGAAAACCGCGACCTGGGCGCCGACAAGCTGTCCCAGGCGGCAACTGCCAGCCAGCCAGGAGCGTCCACGGGCGCGTTCTTCTGCATCATCGCTCAATAGAGCGATAGCGGCATTTTTCTCGGCATGGATGGCAGGGAAGCGCAGACCGCTTGCCAGGAGATCGGCGGCAATCTCATCAATACGCGGCGTCCATTCGGGATAATACATAATTTCGATGCCATCGACGGGCAGGGGAGGTGCATAGCGGGTAATATCGAGGTGGTCAATCAAAATGGGGTAGCGGCCAAAGGCGCCTGATGAGCAGAGCAATTGCATGCAGTATCTGTCCTTTACACAAAAATGAAAACCGGTTCGGTGTCTCAAACGGGAATGAGACATTTTTATTATAGCTGATGCGCGCTGATAGAGGTACATAACACCTGGCCGCTTCTCATGAAAAGAGAGCCGATTACGGATAAAAAATGTAGTCAGCCAGCGGATTGCGTGCTATACTTGAAGCATGTTGAGCCTCGATTTTATTCGCCAGCATCCAGAGGTTGTCAAAGCTGGCCTCAAACGCCGGCGCGACCCCCAGGACATAGAAGAATTGCTGCGCCTGGTTGAGCAGCGCAGAGGTCTGGTCACCCGCTGCGAGGGATTGTACGGGGCATTAAAACAACTGAACGCCAGTGTCAGCACCACGCCTCTGCGCAAGCGGGAAGAACTGCATAAACAGATCAAAGCCGTCAGCAAAGATATTCGTCTGCTTGAGCTGCAGATCAGCAATATAGAGACGCATATGCAGCCGCTTTTGCTGGCGCTGCCCAATATACCTCACAGCAGTGTGCGCGAAGGTGGAGAACACACTCGCAACCATGTATGTAGCGCCTGGGGTGAGCCATTGCGCTTTTATTTTACACCGAAACCGCATTGGGAATTAAGCGAAAACCTGGGGTTGAGCGACTTCGAGGCCGGGACCAGGCTGGCGGGCAGCCGCTTTGTCGTGCTCAAAGGTATGGGAGCACGCCTGGAGCGCGCTTTAATCTCATTCATGCTCGATGTACATACCCGCGAACATGGCTATATGGAAATCCTCCCACCTTTTCTGGTCAAGCGCTCGCTCATGACCGGGGCGGGCCAGTTGCCCAAATTTGAAGACCAGGCCTATCTCTGTTCCGAGGATGAGCTGTATCTGAATCCCACCGCCGAAGTCCCGCTGGTCGGCCTGCATAGCGACTCTATTTTGCCGGTGGGCACGCTGCCTCTGCGCTATGTCGCCTGGACCAGCGCCTTCCGCCGCGAAGCCGGTTCAGCCGCGCGCCAGAATCGCGGTCTGCAGCGGCTACACCAGTTCAATAAAGTCGAGCTGTTTCAACTGGTCGAGCCACAGCACTCCTACGACGTATTAGAGCAGATGCTCAGGCACGCCGAGGCCATTCTGCGTCAGCTTGAACTGCCCTATCGCGTGGTTGAGCTATCCGCCAGCAATCTGCCTTTCTCTGCCGCTAAAACCTTCGATCTGGAAGTCTGGATGGCCGGGCAGCAGCGTTACCTCGAAATCTCCTCCGTCAGCAACTGCGAAGCCTTTCAGGCGCGTCGGGCCGATATCAAGTATCGGCCCGGTCACAGCGCGCGCGCCGAATATGTTCACACCCTCAACGCCTCCGGCCTCGCCATCGGGCGCACCATGGCCGCCATCCTCGAAGCCTATCAGCAGGCAGATGGCACCATTATCGTTCCCAGGGTTCTGCGCCCCTTCATGGGCGCCTCGGTGCTGAAGCAAGGCTGAGAGCGTGTTGTCCGAGACTTCTGGCTGGTTCTGCCTTTGCTAGTACTTTCAGCCGCTGTGAGAGCCTGAAGGTGCTCACCGGGGGCTTGACGGGCTGGATCAAGTTGTGCTATTGTTCTTTATGGCCGCTATTCCAATAGTACTTGCGGCTGTTTTCTGGAAAAATCCGCGTGGCCGTGGTAATCTTCCTGAAAAGGAGAGTAGCGCGGTGCGGCTGCTCCAGTATACGGAGGGATGGCTGAGTGGTTTAAAGCGACCGTCTTGAAAACGGTTGAGTCAAAAGCTCCGGGGGTTCGAATCCCTCTCCCTCCGTTTGGCATACCTGAACGCCTTTTTCGGTCAGGCAGTGACGCGAGCCGAAAAAGTCAGCGCACATGTGGGGATGTGCGTTTCTCACAAGGAAGTAAGCAGAACCATCAGCCCGGTCTGGTCTGGGTTCCAGTAGACTGTTGTCGATCAATCGAGGCATTACGTAGTAGACTCGCCGAAAGAGGCCAATTTCGTCAGGGGCAAACATGCTGGACGGAACCAGCCTGGATCGGAGTCGTTTTTGGACGGACGGTGAAAATCGTGTCTCTTATAGGTTCGTTAGAGCAGTTTGATCTTGCAAATATTTTCCGGCGCCTTGAAGTCTTTTCAAAGACCGGCCTGCTTGTTGCCAGGCAGGGAGAGATGTGGGTCGAGTTTTATTTCCGCCAGGGGCAACTGGTTTGTGTCGGCCCTGTGCGCGCGAATGTTTCTCTACTTGATCGCCTGTTACAGGCGAAACTGCTCTTACCCCAGTCTTTGCCGCAGGTCAGACAGATCATCGAACCCTCTGAAGTGAACGAGACGCGGATTGCCCTGGCCCTGATCAACGAAGGATATCTCAGCCGCGAGATCTTGCGGGCCTGGGCCGCGCACGAGACATCACAGATTTTGCAGGCTATTTTCTCCTGGCCGACTGGCGAGATCTACTTTGAAGAAGATCACCAGACACCTCCTGATCGTTTGCTGGTTGCTCTCTCTATTTCAGCTCTCTTAGATGCGTTGCCCTCCGCTGCTCTGGCGCCCCGTCCTGCCACTGCCAGCGCGCCCTCGACCGATGAGCCTGTATATCCCGTTTCCGCTCCGCTCACAGGGGCCGGGGCAGGTGGACCGCTGCCGCAGAACCCGCCGTTTACACCTTCTATGCCGGGTACTCTGAACGCCAGCCAGCTGGTCGAGCAGTCGCCGGTTTTTCGGCAGCCCGACACTCCGCCTCAGGGTATGGGGCTGTTGAGCGCCGCGCAACTGGTCGAGCAATCTCCGGCTTTGCGGCAGCCGCAGATGCCTCCGCAGCAGGGCAGGGGGTTGTTAAATGCCTCTCAACTCATCGAGCAGCCTCCGGCTTTCCAGTCGCCACAGACGCCCAACGAGGGCGAAGGCTTGTTTAACGCTGCCCAGTTAATTGATGAGTTTCCATTCAAACAGGCGAACGCTGGCGCTTCTATCAGTGCCGCGCAACTGGTCGAAGATGTCGCGCCGCCCTCCTTCGCTTCCGCGAATCCTACGGGATTGCTTGGACCAGAAGTTGATATTTCCGCGTCTACCCAGGTTTCTATTCTTCCCCCCCAGCCTGTGCGCAATCCTTTGCCACCAGCGCGCATCGATACATCGTTTATGACGCCGGACCTGGTGCTGGCGCCGGTGGATCTTTCGACCTTGCGTGAACGCAATCCACAGGTGCAATTAACGCCCGATCAGTGGAGTCTCTTCGCGCTGATCGATGGTCAGTTGCCGCTACAAGCGCTCTGCCAGACTTTGAATGCACCTGCTGAACAGGTGTGTATGGTCGCTGGCGAGTTGATCGCGATTGGCCTGGTCATGCCCCTGACTCCGATCACGGGAGCTTTGAGCGAGCTGATGTCGCCCGCCATGGCGCCTGCGTCTTCCTATCCCTCGTATGCTCCGCCCATGATGGCCGGGCCTGCTTCCTTTACCCCGACCATGGAGACACAATCTCAGTGGGGGAATGGCCGCAATGGTGCCTCGTTCGTCGTCGGCGGCGGCTGGCAGCAGGGTATGCCCGGTCAGTCTCAAGCCAGTTCAGCGTATGCCCCTGTGGGGGGCTATCGCTAAGGCCATATCCTCAAGGTGGAGCGCAGTAAAGGAGAACACCTGCCGTCGTCACCTGTCGGCAGGTAGCGGGAAACTCCTCGTAGATCTGGTGGTTTTTCGTGAATATGCCGGGCTCTGCGCGTTTTTTGTCTCTATGCCATATCGCCGCGCAAGGCGGCTCTTTTGCTGCTTTTGTGCTCTTTTTGGCACATGTACTGCAGCAGGTGTGAGGTGGCTGGCTGCTTTTTAGGGGCTGTTGTTGTTGTCGTAAGTGATATTTCCGCGTAAAAGCGTGATGTGAGGGTTTGTGTGAAGGGACGGCGTATATCATTCGAGGCTGCTTACAGGCCACCTGCCGAGCAGGCTATGGAAAACGGCTCCTCCGATCCGCTGGCGGATATCGGACTGGTGGCCGGGCAGAGCAGCGCCATGCGCGAAATTATTCAGCAGATGCGCCAGGTGGCGCATTCGCCTGATGCGACAGTTCTCCTCCAGGGAGAGACGGGTACCGGTAAAGAGGTCTTCGCCCGCGCTATTCATACCCTGAGTCGGCGGTCAGCGTACCAGTTTGTCGATGTCAACTGCGCGGCTATTCCTGAAACCCTCTGGGAGACGGAGCTTTTTGGCGTAGAGGCCGGGGCGTTTACCGACGCGAAGACCGCGCGTGAGGGCTATCTTTTGCGCGCTGATGGTGGGACGCTGTTCCTTGACGAAGTAGGCGCCATGCCCCAGGCTGTGCAGGCCAAGTTGCTGCGTTTTCTGGAGGCACGCAGTTTTCGGCGCGTTGGCAGTTTAAAAGAGATTCACGTGCGCCTGCGGGTCATTTCCGCGACCAACGTGGATCTGCACGATGCCGCCGCCAGAGGAGTTTTTCGCGAGGATCTCTATTATCGTTTGCAGGTTGTAACTCTCTACCTGCCACCTCTGCGCAATCGTCCCGAAGACATCGAGTCGCTGGTCAGCTATTTTCTGCACCTGTATTCTCTGGAGGGAGAGGAGCGTCTGCGCATCAGTGCGGAGGCGTTGGAACTGTTGCGGCATTATCCCTGGCCTGGCAATGTGCGCGAACTGCGCAGCGTCATCCAGCGCGGGCAGATTCTTTGCCAGGGACATGAGATTCGTCCCGAGGACTTGCCGGAGGCTGTGCGCCAGATTGGCCGCAGCGACCTGGAGCGTTTGCGCGAGTGGCAGGAGAGCATTCACGTGCCCGGTACCGGTATGAATCTGCCCGCCTTCGTGAGCACGCTGGAAGGCAAACTGGTGCGGGAGGCTCTGGAGCTTTGCCACGGTAATCAGGTGCGCGCGGCTGCGCTCCTGGGCCTGACTCGCGATCAGTTGCGCTATCGCATGAAAATGCTCTGATTGCTTGCTTGCTTTCTTCCAATATCCTCAAGTGGAGCAATCTTCTGCCCGGGTCAGATCGCTCATGCCCGGAGGATGGAATAGAAGAAAGGCGAAGAGGTCAGGTGTTTTCGTCCCAGGACCGCGCCGGACCGGAGATTTACACCTCCGGCCAGTCCAGCATCAACGCCTGGGCCGTGGCGCCGGCTTTGATTTCACCGCCGCCTGCGGGCACGATCAGCAGCGCGTTGGCATCCACCAGCGAGGTCATAATATTTGAACCCTGATTGCCAGTGGTGTGCGCGACCAGGCGACCATCGCGCCAGGTCACGTGCGCGCGGACATAGTGGCGGCGCGCGGCCTTCTCACGCACGCCGTCTTCCACGATGACCGGCACCTGTGGACGCTGGAGGCGCGAGTGGCCCAGCATTTTGCGCAGGACCGGGCGGCCAAAGAGTTCAAACGTCACCGCCGCCGAGACAGGGTTGCCCGGCAGTCCCAGCAGCGGCACCTGGCCGATATGCCCGAAGGCCACCGGCTTACCGGGACGCATATTGATGCGCCAGAAATTGATCTCACCCTGCTCGGCCATAATGTTTTTCACCAGGTCAAAATCGCCCACCGAGACGCCGCCAGAAGTAATAATCAGGTCGCTGTGCATAGCCTGGGCAAACTTCTCGCGCAGGCTCTCAACCGTATCGCGTGCAATACCCAGGCGCGCGGGTCTGGCACCCGCGCGCCGGGTTGCAGCCTCCAGCAGATAGCTATTGCTATTGCGAATTTTGCCGGGAGCCAGCGGCTGGTCCACATCCACCACCTCATCGCCGGTGCCCAGAATCGCCACCTGGGGAGGACGTATGACCGGGACCGTGGCCAGGCCGATAGTGGCCAGAATGCCAATTTCCCAGGCGCCAATTTCCGTGCCCTGGCGCAACACCGTCTGTCCGCGCCGCATATCCTCGCCAGCCGGGCGCACATTGTTGCCCGGCGTCACCGGCTGCAACACCTCCACCCAGGCGCTCTGCGGACCATCATAGCGGGTCAATTCGATTTGAATCACCGCGTCCGCGCCTGGCGGAACCGGTGCGCCCGTCATAATACGCTGCGCCGTGCCAGCCTGTACTGCGTGGTCGGCAAGGTAACCGGCGGCCACGCTGCCGGTCACGCGCAGGCGTGGGGGCTGACCGTTCTGTGGCTGGCTATCCTGGCTGCGCAGCGCGAAGCCATCCATAGCCGAATTGGCGAACGGGGGCATATCTTCCTGAGCTATCACATCTTCGGCCAGCACCAGGCCGAGCGCCTCGGCCAGAGGGACGCGGGTAGCCGGCAGGGGATGGATCTCGCCCAGAATGCGCTCCAGGGCTTCTTCAACGCTGATCATCTCATTTCTCCTCCCATAAAACAGAAGCGGATCGAGTTTCGCGCACCAACTGGAAGTTAAGAACGAGAGAAGCCTGCCGTGCCGAAAAATAGAGGGGCACAACAGGCTTCTCTCAAAATACATACCTCGTACGGGATTCGAACCCGTGGTCTCCGCCTTGAAAGGGCGGCGTCCTAGGCCACTAGACGAACGAGGCAGGTCACCCACTTGCGTGTGTAAGCAGAGAGATTGTAGCCTATAAGAGGGGGTATTGTCAAGCGGTTTTGGGCTGAGTTCCGGGAATTTTTTCGTCTGGCCAGAAATTTGTCCGCTCAGGTCGAGCAGACAGACGGAACAGCGCGCCTGTTGTAGGTAAATAGGAAAGATGGGAAATATGTTGGGGCGGCGAGAGACATCTTTCCCCGCTTGCATTATGATACAATAGGACACACATTTTTGGAGACAAGGGAGACGAGTGGTTGTTTTATGGCAAAGACAGGTCAATCAGGTTCAGCAGCTCAAAGGCGTGCTCAAGAGCGCCAGCAGAGACAACGCCGGGAAGAAGCCCGCGCCTCGGCATTAAATAAAGGGAAGAAAGTGCAGAGCAAAGGCCCGACCGTGCGCAGAAAGGACCGCACCGGGCTCTATATGGGCATTGGTGTAGCCGCCTTGCTCGTCGTGATCGTTGTTATATTTCTTGTTGTGCGTAGCTTGCCGCGTACAGTGCCCCCGGCGCTCCAGCGCTCCTCGGCGGACGCCACAGTGGTATCGCAACTGACCGGCGTGCCTCAGTCCACCTGGGAGAAAGTGGGCAAAGGGAGCGTCGTGAAAAACGCGTTTACCTATCAGAGTGGCCAGCCGCCGCTGAAGGTTAGCGAGGGGAACAGCGAACTGCCAGAATTTTTCTACGTAGGTGCCGAGTATTGCCCCTATTGTGGCGCGCAGCGCTGGGCCATGATTGCCGCGCTCAGCCGTTTTGGCTCCTTTAGCAATCTGAGCGAGATCCAGGCCGCCGAGTACAATATTCCCACCTTTAGCTTCTACGGCAGCAAGTACACCAGTTCGTACATCGAGTTTATCCCGAAAGAGATCAAAGGCAATGTCTTGAACGATGCCGGGACAAACTATGATGATCTGGACAAATTGACGGCGGCGCAACAGCAAAATTTTCAAAAGTACGACTCCGGCCAGAATTTTCCCTTTGTGAATATTGGCAACCGCTTTATCGCGATAGGAGCCAGCTACGATTTCAGCATTTTGCTGGATGCCAAGGGAAATCCGCTTTCCCAGCAGTCCATTGCCAGTTCGCTGGGTGATCCAAACTCCAGCTTCGCCCAGGGCATTCTGGGCGCGGCCAACTATATGACCGCTGGCATTTGTAGTCTGACCAATCAGCAGCCCGCGAATGTTTGTAATGTTCCCATCATTCAGCAGTTGCAGAAGGACATGACCCAGACAACGAGTGCCACACCGGCCACCACGCCGGCTACAACACCTGGAACGACGCCAACCACCACGCCGGGGGCAACCGCCACGCCGACGAAAAGCGCGCGCGTTCCCGGCAGCAGTCCATTGACTACCAGCGTTGATATGCAGGCGGCCCGCTGGCGCCGCCTCGGATAAAAACGCCGATTCAGAATGTAAAGCCCAGGCGAGCAGCCGTGTTACGCAATGACTCTATCGGAGTGGCGCGACTGCTCGCTTGCTGCCAGCCGGATGGCGTTTGGGGGAAGGTAGGAAGTACATAGCCCTGGCCAGACAGGGCTTCTTGCCAGTAAACCTCTTCTTTGGTATACTTCCTGGTGTTGGGAGGAAAGCCTTGCGCCGGCTGGTACCAGAGTTTTCAAGCAGGATATCGCTCGAACTCTGATGATCGGTCTGCCCGGCGTCAAAAAGCCTATCAACATCCTGCCTGGCAAACCGAGTACCATCAGCCGCGCCTGGACGATTGCCCTGGCGCGAACATGCGCCCTGCTCTAACGAGTCCTCCCAACAGGTGGTCTGCCTCCCCATACAACTACTGCTTTTGGCATACTTTTGACGACTGTGGAATGGCTCGTATTCGGCTATGCTTTTCCCAGAACAATATTCAGGAATGGTGATCTTTTATGGTTCATCTTTCCGAGACAATGGAGAATTTATGAAACAATCCTGGCAAGATTTTGCGCTCGCTGAACCCGAACTCTCCGCCTTTGGCGAGGCTCGTTTGAAAAGCGGTCCTGCCTATCTGGCGACCGTTCGTGCTGACGGGACGCCCCGAGTTCATCCTGTGACGCCAATTATAGGCGAGGGACATCTTCTCCTGTTTATGGAACCAACATCTCCGAAAGCGCATGATTTACAGCGCGGTTCCGGCTATGCCTTGCATTGTTGGGTGAGCAGCAATGATGGGGGTGAAGGAGAGTTCTGGCTGGCAGGACAGGCTTCTTTAACTGCTGATCCAGCCATGAGGGAGCTTGCTGCCCAACACGGGTATCAGCCGCAGGAGCATTACATTTTATTCGAATTGACGGTAGAAAAGGCCTTTTCCACCATATACTCTGATGCTGGTAAGCCCACCCGGAAAAGCTGGAAGGGATAAAGTTGGCGCATATAGCAATATGAGTCGATGTGACTCCATGCGATTTTGGCAGCGCCCATTGCAGACAGCGGCACAGATGGCGTTGGGCAAAGAGCGCTGGCGCGATGAATTCTTTGAGGAAGCACTTTTGCGCGCGATCAGGACATCTCCTATGTGCTGGCAGACCAGAGGCGCCCCATCTGAGGTATACTGAGGAACCGTGGAAGAAACGCTTCAATGGGTCAGGATCGTCTTCGTCACCAGAACGTTTTACACAGGAGAGACGGACTGTTGTATCGAGCGAAAGGAAAGCATATGGATATGGTGAATCAGGCTTCTGCTGTCCAGGCTGGCACGCATACTGTGTTGAATCAGCCGCCGCCGCTGGTCGATTACAATGTATTTACGCAAGATGCCGCCCTGGTGGAAAGTGTTCAGCGTGAGGGAGCCGGCTGGGCGCTTGATCGCTTGCGAACGCTGGGCGCCTTTGCTGGCCGTGAAGAGGTTATCCAATGGGGCTTCGACGCGAATGCGTATGAGCCGGTGTTGCAGACACACGACCGTTATGGACACCGCATCGATGAAGTGCGGTTTCATCCCGCCTACCACCATTTGATGAAGCATGCGGTGGCTGCGGGCATGCATGCTTCTTCCTGGCGCGATCATACGCCGGGCAGCCACGTGGCGCGAGCCGCTGCTTTCTACCTTTTTGCTCAGGTTGAGGCCGGGCATGGGTGCCCAATCTCAATGACGCATGCCGCTATTCCTGTGCTCCGCAAGCAGCCCGATCTGGACCAGCGCTGGCTGTCTGGCCTGCTTGCGCTTGAGTATGATCCCGGATTGCGTCCTCCTTCAGAAAAGCAAGGGCTGCTCTGTGGGATGGGCATGACCGAGAAGCAGGGGGGATCAGATGTGCGCAGCAATACCACCCAGGCGTCTCCGCTGGGAGATGGCGCCTATGAGCTGACCGGGCATAAATGGTTCTGTTCGGCTCCGATGTGCGATCTCTTCCTGGTACTGGCTCAGGCGCCGGGAGGTCTTTCCTGCTTCCTGCTTCCGCGTGTGTTGCCCGATGGCACGAAAAATCGTTTTTTGATTCAGCGCCTCAAGCAGAAGCTGGGAAATCGCTCCAATGCGTCCAGCGAGGTAGAATTCGACCATGCCCGGGCCATGTTAATGGGAGAAGAGGGAAAAGGAGTGCGGACCATCGTGGAGATGGTCAATTTCACCCGCCTGGATTGTGTTCTCGGCTCTGCCGCGCTCATGCGCCAGGCCGTTGCGCAGGCCACCCACCACGCGGCCTATCGTCAGGCCTTTGGCCATCGTCTGCTGGATCAGGCTCTCATGCAGAACGTGCTGGCCGACCTGGCAGTGGAGTCGGAAGCCGCGACCATCCTGGCCATGCGACTGGCGCGAGCCTGCGATCAGGCCGAAACGAGTGAACATGAGCAACTGATCAAACGCCTGGGAACGGCCATTGGCAAGTACTGGGTGACAAAGCGCGGCCCGATTCATGTAGCCGAAGCGCTGGAGTGCCTGGGAGGCAACGGCTACGTCGAGGAGAGCATCCTGCCCAGGCTTTACCGGGAGGCGCCGCTCAATTCGATCTGGGAAGGATCGGGAAATGTGAATGCGCTGGACGTGCTGCGAGCACTTGCCAGGGAGCCGCAGGCACTCGATCATCTCTTTGAGGAGATTGCCCCGGCGTGCAAAGCCGATTCCCGTCTGAAGACAGCGGTTGCCCATCTTCAGCGTCAACTGGCTGATAGAGAGACCCTGGAATGGCGCGCGCGGCATCTCGTGGAGCAGATGGCCCTCGTGTTCCAGGGGGCGCTACTGGTGCAGCATGGTTCTCCAGCCGTGGCAGACGCTTTCTGTGCCACACGTCTGGCGGGTGAATGGGGCAGAGCTTTTGGCACGCTGCCGAGAGGGATTGATGCGGCTGCCATACTTGAGCGGTCACGACCGAAACTTGAGCACGCATCTTGAAAGCAAGGAGATCTGAGGATCAAGCAGCACAAGTCGCGTAACCCGCGCCAGCGCATTTTGCTCACCGGAGGCCGGGCCTTTGTCACACTTGACCTGGCCCGGCAGTTCGCGCGCCAGGGACATAGCGTTATCATCGCGGAAAGCGTGCCGGTTCACCTGTGCCGCTATTCTCGTTGTGTCCAGCGCTGCTACCTGGTTCCCCCGCCCAGGCATCAGCCAGAAGCATACATCGATGCGCTTGTTCGTATTATTCAGGACGAGAAGATTGATCTGCTGATTCCCACCTGCGAGGAAATTTTTTACCTCGCTAGCGGACTGGAGCGCTTACGGGCCTGCTGTGCCGTGTTTGCCGCTCCGCTGACGCAACTGGAGCGCCTGCATAGCAAATGGGATTTCATTCAACTGGCGTTGCGCTGCGGTTTGCGCGTGCCGGAAACACGGCTGCTCCTGTCCCAGAGCGAAATGCGGCAATTGCTGGCCAGCGCTCAACGGCCCCTTGTGCTCAAGCCGGTTTTTTCCCGCTTCGCTACCAGCGTGGTGATGGTTGAAGCGGATCAATCGCCCCACTCACTTGAAACGCTCGACATCTCAGCGCGGCATCCCTGGATTGCCCAGGAAAAAATCGAGGGGCAGGCCTTCTGCTCGTACAGCATCGCCCGCGAGGGGAAATTGCTGGCTCACGTGGTTTACGCCGGAGATTTCACTGCCGGCGGAGGCGCCTGTATCCAGTTCTCGCCAGTTGAACACGCGGGCATAAATGACTGGATCGAGCGTTTCGTGGCTGCCGAAGGCTTTTCAGGGCAGATTGCCTTTGATTTTATCGTCACCGCTGCCGGCGAGGTCTATCCCCTGGAGTGCAATCCACGTGCCACCAGCGGTATTCACCTCTT
>DASZXF010000620.1:0-4928 GCA_035546055.1 Ktedonobacteraceae bacterium | reverse complement strand
CCTGGCCGTCATCCTCTTTACCCTTGAAGCTGCTGGCGGCGTTCAAAAAGCGTTTCCCGATGGTATCTTCTGAGGCTGCAAGAAGCCTCATCAGGAGTGGCGCGCCTGTGGTGCATGACGTTTCTGATGCTGCCAGATCAGGGATGAACTATTAAAAAGTTCTGCTCTAGGCGGGACATTCGTCGAGAATAGGGGCAATGTCTGGCGCGATCAGATCTGCCGGGGGAAATGGCTTTTTCAGGGTGAAGGCAAAGGAGCTTTCGCCATGCGCGCGCAGATATTCCAGGCGTTCCCTGGCCTCGATGACGGTGGGAATATATCCCTCCGGCACCCACCAGATGGCCGTATAGAGGCCGTCGAACTTTTCAAACCACTGGCGGCGCTGCTTCATCACTTCGCGATGGGCGGTCTTGTAGACGTAATCCGCGTAGCGCTCCAGTGAAGTCCAGACCGACATGTTCAAAAGAATACTCTCATCTTCATACGCGCGAATGCTGGTCGCGTTTCCTTCGGCAGATTGCAAACGCCAGACAAAGCCGGGATGGCTATCCGCCAGCGCGTTAATCTCATCCAGTTTCGCCACAAAGCCGGCCATGATGGGATCGTCGAGCGGAGCCAGCATGCGCGCGATGTTGACCTGTGCAAGTTGATACATGAATTGTCCTTTCTTTTACATCATCTCTCTGCCCTGGCTCGTTGAATGGCGATAAGATCGCTCAAGACGCCATAGGCGGTCTGGATAACGGCGGTGTCGTGTTCGACAATAGAAATACGTCCCATGGTTGCGGTCTCCAGCTGGACCAGGCTGCTGTCCCTGGCAGCGTACAGGGGATCGCTGGCAGACAGGCGTTCGGGACGAACCGAGGCAGTGAGTACGCCATCGACGGCACTGGCCGAGCAGACGAGACGAATGGGCGTGCCAGCCTGCGCAGCCGCGACGATTTCGGCGGGCGCCAGGTCGCGAATACCGCTGCGCTGGATCTGCGCCGGGGTAAGATTGGCGTTAAGCAAAGCATTGGTGATGATGACGGTTTTCATAGTCGCATCCCAGCCGTCCAGGTCATACCAGGGGTTGGCTTCGGCGACGCCCATGCGCTGAGCAACTTGAATGGCCTCTTCCAGGCTCCGGCCCTCCTCGATCTGGCGCAGAACAATGGCAGAAGTGATATTCAGCAGTCCGCGCCAGCCGCGTATGCCCACGGCGGGCAGGGTAAACTCGGCCAGATTGAGCAGCGGCAGTCCGTCAATCACGGTCGCTTCATAGCGTAGATGCACCCCTTTGCTGCGAGCCTGGGTGTGCAGAGCTGCCCCGGCATGGGCAATTGGACCTTTATTGGCCGTGACGACATCCAGGCCAGCTTCCAGCGCGGCGCGAATATATGAAAGGGCTGGCTCGCCGTTGTCAGGATTGAGGGTGGTCAATTCGAGCAGGGTATCCGCTCCCGCCGCCTGACCGGCTTTGATCCAGTCGAGGGCGTTTGCATAGTTCTGCCCGTTCTCATGCAAAAGCTTGAGCGAGGTCGCCGGGTCCGCGTCTGTGATGGGCAAACCAGCGGGATGGATCAAAAAGCCGGTGCGCCGGGAGCCAATACCGCAGAGTTGCGGGCGTAGAGCCAGTTCCTGTTCCAGCCAGGTTGCACGTGAGGCCAGCAGAGGAAGGAGTTCTCGGGCGACGTTGCCGAACCCCAGAATGAGCAGACGAGGAGCGATTTTCATGCGCGGGCGAACCTCGCAGGCAGGCTGGAGAGCAAAGACCAGAGGACATCAACCGGGCCTGCCGAGCCGAGATGCTTGCCGCGCAGGAACACAAGCAGCAGCAGCATGATAATAATCAGCGCTACCACGATGATGGCCGCGCTGATAAAGAGCTTGCGCGCAAGTCCCTCTGACGAACGAGAAGCATTGGCGGGCGCGGAGAGATGTGCAGGTACCTGAATCTGCCCGTTGAGCGAGGTCTGAGGCGCAGCGGCGGACGACTTGACCGCAGCGGAAGCGGTCGGCGATCCTGATACGCCAGCCGTACTGACCTGCGAGGAACGGGCGGACGCGGCTTGAGACGCGTGAGCGGCCACTGCCGACGCTTCTGATTGCACAGCTACGGCGGGCTGCTGGACCGGTGTTTGCACCATCTGTTGCTGCGCAGCCCTGGGCGTGGGCAGGTTGGCGTTGGTTCCTCCGCGTGGCGCGGAATTCGGCGCAGAGGAAGAACCGGGGCGCCTGTTTGATCCCGGTGGATCTTGCAGAGAGCCACCGGGCTGAATGAGCATAGTGGCCTCTTCTGAAATATCTGGCGGCGTGTTCCTGCCCGCCGGGCGCTGACCTGGATCAGAGGGACCGGACCCTCTGGGCGGATTCGGCGGTGAATTCAGCGGTTTGCCGCAGTTGGGACAAAAAGGCGCGGGACGATTTAACTCGGCTCGACAATGTGGACAACGCCCCACTGCCGGAGCTGGCGTTGGTGGCGGCGTCGGCCTGACTTGAGCTGGCTGCGCCGGTGACATCTGGGCAGGTTGCGCCGGTGGAGAACTATCCGGCGGCGTGGATTGGGCAGGCCCGCCTGGAGTACCAGGGGGGCCGCTGGCCTGGGCCTGCTGCTTTTTATTTTGCAACTCCTCGTAAAGCATGGGCAGATCAGGCTGCGTGCTATGCGGGTCCACTGGACGACGCGTAGCGGTCGGGATAGTCGAGGCGGGCAGGGCTCTCAAGACCATGCGCAGGTCAGTGCTGAACTCCGTCACCGATGCATAGCGATCTTTGGGCTTCATCGCCATGGCGCGCTGGATAATGGCATCGAGTTTGCGCAGCAATTCAGGCGGCAGGGTACCCAGCTGGGCAAGGTGGCGCGAGTGGCGCGGGGTCGGCTTGGAGGGCTTGGAAACACCCAGGCGGAACTGGCGGGGTTCCTGCTGATTATCCGGCGGATTATGGGCCAGGCGATCCTGCAAGGTGGGCAGATCGGGCTGTTTTTGTTGCAACGACTGGTTGCGCGCCGAAACGCTGGGCGGCTCATGGGCGGTCAGCGCGAAGTACAGCGTCCCGCCCAGCGCATAGACATCTGAGCGCTCGTCTGTACCCGTCCCGCCCGGATACTGTTCCAGCGGAGCATAGCCCGGCGTACCCTGGTGGCGAATAAAGAAGAGAGTGCGCGCTCCATCAGCGGCGGTTTTGGCGTTGCCCAGGTCCACCAGAATGGCCGTACCGCTGGGCGTAATGCGAATATTATCGGGCTTGATATCGCGGTGGATGATCGGCGGGCGCTGACTATGGAGAAAGGCCACGGCGTCACAAATGGAGAGAAGCCACTCCATCAGACGCGCGATTGGCAGAGGCTCATTTTTCTGGCGCACGACTCGCAGATAATCGGTCAGGTCATTGCCCTCGATGTAGCCGAGCACCACATAATAACGGCCATTCTCATCGAAGGCCGTGAGGAAAGCAGGCAGGTTGGGATGATGCAAATGGCTGAGCACCTGGGCCTCGTGCTCCAGTTGTGCCTTGCCACTCGCGCCTGTCACAAGATATTCTTTAATCGCATATGGCGTATTGGTTTGCAGGTCAACGGACAGGTAAACATGCCCGAAGCCGCCGCTGCCCAGGGCACGCTCAACGCGGTAACGTCCGTGGAGGATCGTGCCCGCCGGTAGCGTTTCCATCTGCTGCATATATGGGCCTCTCCTTTATCTTCTCCTGAATATAGTATCGGCGACGGGGCGACATTGCGCTGTGAACTGCGCCACTATTCCGGGTAATTTGCGCATGTGTTCGCATTATACAATAGCCTGGGGTCGGCTGTCATGTATTTTTGCCAGTCCGGTACTATAGATTGCCCTGGTTCAGATGATGCCGTTTCCACTCGCGATCAGGATTGACGAGATGGCGAATCGAGCGGAAGCTGGGCGGGCGAGGGAAGCAGGCGCGCTTGCGAGAGGAATGCCCAGTTGTTCTGTTTGACAACCCTGAGATACATATACGTCTCCGTTTGCTGCACCCCTTCCACTTTGTACAGTTTCTCAGTCAGAAAACGCAACAGGTGATCGTTATCCTGGCAGACGACTTCAGCCAGCAGATCAAAGCTGCCCGCACAGATGATGAGGTAAATCACTTCGTCGAAGGCCGCGATCTGCTCGGCAACCTCGAAAAGACGCTCGCCCGAGACTCGAATGCCGATCATGCCAGCCATGCTATACCCCAGCTTGACGGGATTGGTGACGGCGACAATCTGCATGACCTGCGTATTGATCAGATTCGAGACACGCTGACGCACGCTGGCCTCGGAAATGCCTAGTTCCGCCGCCAGCTTGGTAAATGGGCGCCGACCGTCAATCTGGAGCGCTTCGATGATCTTCCGATCAATCTCATCAATGCTAGCTTTACTGTTGTGCTGGTCCATGGGCAGATTATAATTCCTCTCGCTGTTGTCTGCAAGCTCCTCGGCAAAAATTTCCCCTACCATAGCATGCATTGTCCCACTGGTCAAGATAGAACAGCACAAAAGCAGGTTTTTGTGTACCTTTTCCTTCTTCTGATGGTCTTACTTCTTTTACAGTCCATGCCTCCCCACTCCAAAAGAAGAATGATGCACATGAGTCATCCCTGATGTTTCTGAGGCAGCCCTACCCGCTTGTTGCGCCCGCCCCTTCTTTTTGGACTCTGTTGACGAATGACACGAAAGCTGGAAACAACACAGCATGATGAGCACAAAACGCTTGTTCAAAGAGCTCTGGCTCCAAGCTCACTTCCACTCATGCTCGCATTCGTCAACAGCGTCTTTTTGGATGAGGTTTGGCGAGCGCGCAGTGCTCGCCAAACCTCATCATTTCCCTTGGGTGGGGAGGGGAAACGCGCCCTTGCGGCGCTAGAAAAAATGGGGATGACTGATATCTTTTGGGGGTGGGGAGGCATGGCGAGCAACAGAAGGAAAATCATCA
>DASZXF010000619.1:0-7669 GCA_035546055.1 Ktedonobacteraceae bacterium | reverse complement strand
ATGGTGGCCGGTTGGGCCCGGCCCAACCGGCCACCATCTCTAACCCTTGCGAAGCGTCGCAGGCGCTGAGGAGTCAGCCACGGCGTTCCCAACGGGATCAAAAGAGGGGAGGACTGATAAATCACAGTCGGCTTGCGGGCCGCAATTCTGGCATGGAAGAGGATATGAATCGTATATTTACAGCAGAGGAGTATTCTTCTTGCCCGGAGTACATTGATAATAGCTGGGGTACACAGCGAAAACGGAGAGAACGCCTATGAATCAAGCATCGGAGCCTGTACGAATTCTCTACTATGGCGATAATCTGCATGTTTTGCGCAGATACCTGGCCGATGAAAGCGTCGATTTAATCTACCTGGACCCTCCATTTTATTCGCAGCGCAAATATCAGGCCTTTTTCAAATCAGCCGCGCGGGGGCCGCTGAAAGTGCAGGCCTTTGAGGATACCTGGCGCTGGCGGCCAGAGGTCGAACGCGCTTACGAGGAACTCGTCAACCTGGCCGACCAGGATGTAGCGCGCGTTTTGAGAACATTGCGCGACCTGCTGGGAACGGGTCCGTTGCTGGCCTACCTGGTCATGATCGCCGAACGACTGGTTGAACTGCGCAGGGTCTTAAAGCCGGAGGGCAGTCTCTACCTGCACTGTGATCCAGCCGCCAGTCACTATCTCAAATTGCTGCTGGACGCCCTCTTTGGCGCGGAAAACTTTCGCAATGAGATCGTCTGGTCCTACAAAACCGGCGGCGCCTCGCAGCGGCATTTTGCCCGCAAACACGACCTCATCTTTTTCTACTCTAAAAGCGAGCACTACATCTTTCATGCCCTCAAAGAAAAATCATATATGATGCATCGCTATGGCTTCAAAAAGAGCGAGTTTCTGCGTGATGAACGCGGAGATTACACCTGGGTGTATATGAAAGATGTCTGGGAACTGCCAGCCCTGGGCGCCGCAGACGGTCAACGCCTGGGCTATCCCACCCAGAAGCCGGAAGCCTTGCTGGAGCGCATCATTCAGGCCAGCAGCGAACGCGGAGGCATCGTGCTGGACCCTTTTTGTGGCAGCGGCACCAGCCTGGTGGTCGCGCAGCGTCTGGGACGAGGCTGGATAGGCATTGAAAATCGCTACCTGGGCATCATCTATCAGCGCTACCGGCTGGCGCGCGCTTTTCCCGAAGTGCGTTATAGCGCGCCGGGCGGACCCCGAACCATACGAGAAGCCTGGCGGCTGGCCAGTACCAGCGCCTCGCAATTCCGCTGGTGGGCGCTGGCCCTCAACCCCGTACCACTGCGTCTCACCATCTCTCTCCCCCTGGCCATGCAGATCTATCTCCTGCTGCGTCCCCGCAAGAAGCGGCGCAAAAAGGCCGGGCAGCCCCTTTTTCAGTGAAAATGCCCAAAAAAGGTCTCCCGCCAGCAGTACAGAAAAGGTAGAAAAGGTTTTCTAAAGAGCGCTCGTGGAGAGACGTAGCCCCCTTTTTAGTGAATTTGCCCAGAAAGAAAAAATTAACTGAGAAGATTGTGAGAAAGTTCCGCGAGGTGACGTATATTATGTAGTGCTCTATATCTATCATTATGGATATGAGGGTTAAGCGCAGCGGTGCCGTATCTGGCTGCGCCGATGTCGTGCGGTGGGATAGGCGTAATTTGCAAGCTCCGTGCGATATCACTGGTTTAATAGTATTTTAGGAGGACACGATGCTCAAAAGACCAAGGCCACGTCTATTGATGCTCTCGCTCTCGTTCGTTTCCGTGCTTGTCCTGCTGCTCAGCGCCTGTGGAGCGCCATCGGGACCCAGCAACACGTCAAGCGCGGGAACGCCAGTCAAGGGTGGAACCTGGGTTGACGACCTCTACGAGGAACCGGACTCCCTGATCCCCAATGCCTCCACGGAAACCTTCTCCGACATTGTGAACACCACCATCTGGGCGCCCCTTTTCCTGGGTGATTCCTCTGGTGCGATCACGCCTGGCATTGCGACTCAAATTCCGACCCTGCAGAACGGTGGTATCAGCCAGGATCTCAAGACCTGGAAAATCACCCTGCGCTCCGGCTTGAAATGGTCTGACGGCCAGCCGCTGGATGCTCGCGATGTTGATTTTACCTGGAAGCTCTGGGTGAATCCCAAATTCACCGCTGCTTCGACCATCGGGTATAATTTGATCACCGGAACCGACATCTCGCCGGACAACCTGACCATCACCTTCCATCTCAAGCAAGCGTTTGCGCCGTTCCTGGCCCTCTGGACCGATGGCTCGAACGCGCCCATGCCTGCGCACGTCTTTAGCAGCATTGCCCCTGACAAACTGCTCACCTCGTCGCAGAACCTCGACCCGACCGTGACCAGCGGCCCCTTCACGCTGACCGAGAGCAAAGCGGGTAGTGACTACACCGTTTCGCGCAACCCGAACTACTATCGGGCGTCCGAAGGTCTGCCCTACCTGGACAAGATCGTTTTCCGTATCGTCACCGATCAGAACACGATCCTCAAAGACCTGCAGGCTGGCACCGCCGACTCGTCCTGGTTCCTGGATGTGACCAAGACCAGCGCCTATCAGCAGCTCAGCAACTACAAACTGACCTTCAACCCGCACGCCTCGAACTTTGAAGCCATCTTCTTCAACTTCAAGAACAAGGTACTGGCTGATAATCCCGAGGTGCGCCAGGCCATCGCCATGGCCATCGACCACAACGCCCTGATCACCACCGCACGACGTGGACAGGCGGTGCCGTTGTGTACCGACCATGGTCAGGCTTTCGTGCCCGGTTATCAGGCAGACGCCGCCTGCCCGAAATTCGATCCTGATGGCGCGACCGCGCTGCTCAAGTCGAAAGGCTGGGTTGCGGGCAAAGATGGTATCCTGACCAAGAATGGTCAGCGCCTGGAGTTCCAGTATTCGACGACCGCCAACAACTACTGGCGTGCCGACGACGAACTGATTATCCAGGCCAACCTGCAAGCTATCGGTATCCAGATCGACATCACCAACTACCCGGCCAGCACCTTCTTCGGACCGTTCCTGACCGGCGGTGTCCCTGGTAAATACGATATTGCCGAGTTCGAGAACTCGTGGGTGTACGACGCTGACGACTCGTCGCTGCTGGCTTGTAGCCAGATCCCGCCGGCTGGTTTCAATATCACCTTCTATTGTAACCCGGATCTGGACAAACTCTTCGAGCAAGAGCAGGCCACGGCTGATCCCACGGCCCGTCAGCAGATCTTCAACCAGGAGCATCAGATTTATCTGACGCAGTATCCGTTCATCACTCTGTACAGCCCGACCGACATCGCCATGCACAAACTCACCGGCCACAACTACAATCCTGGTCCGATGGGCGCATCCGAGACGGTTGGCGCCATGACGTGGTGGTGTGACGGCGGCAAGTGCTAAACTGAGCGTTAGCCCATTTAGCCAGGTAAAGTAAACCCGGAATAAGCGGCCTCCGGTAGGATATATCCGTCTGGAGTATCCTATAGGAGGCCTTGCTTCTTCCCAGAAATTTTAGTATGAATACGTTGGTGTTTGTCGTGCTGCACCTGAGAGAAAACTGAGAGCAAGGCGAAAATCTTTTTCGAGGTATAGCAAAAGGATTGACGAAGGTATGAGTTTCTATGTACACTATCTTCAATATCCTGGCTATGAGCGTCTTGTGTCCTCATGTTCACAACGCCGGAGGTGTTTATGGGACGATATGTCATAAGACGTATATTGCAGGCCATCCCCCTGCTTTTACTCGTCACCATTTTTATGTTTGCCATGATCCATCTGATGCCGGGTGGACCCGATCAAGTCATTTTTAACCCGCGCCTTTCGGCTGCTGCCAGAGCTGCAATGCGTGTGCGTTTTGGTCTGGACGATCCCATTCCCATCCAGTATCTCAAATGGTTAAAAAATGCCCTGACTGGTGATTTTGGGTTCTCGTTTGTCACCAATCTGCCTGTCACCAGTATTCTGTCAGTGCGTTTCCCCGCGACACTTGAGCTCTTTGTCTCCGCTCTGGTTTTTGCGCTGGTGGTGGCGGTGCTGCTGGGTGTGCTGTCGGGTGTGCGTCAGCGCTCAGTCACGGACTATGTTCTCACGACTGTTTCGTATTTTGGCATTTCCATGCCAATCTTTTTGTTTGCTCTGTTTGGTCAGTACATCTTTGGCGTTCTGCTTCACTGGCTGCCCACTTCGGGTATGCAGACCCTGGGCTATAATCTCGCCCCCATCGACGCCTTTGTTGATGCACTTCAGCACCTGATTTTACCGATGCTGGTCCTCTCCATTACCTTTATTGCCGCGTGGAGCCGCTATCTGCGTTCGACCATGATTGAAGTGGTCAAGCAGGATTACATGCGAACCGCGCGCGCCAAAGGGGTGAGTCCGGCGGGAACGTTATTCCGACACGCGTTGCGTAATGCGCTGATTCCTCTGGTCACGGTGGTGGCTCTGGATTTTGGTGGCGTCGCTGGCGGTGCCACGATCACCGAGGGCATTTTTGCCTGGCCGGGCATGGGGTTGCTCTTCTTCCAATCGCTCCAGGCGCGCGATTATCCGGTGCTCCTGGCGATGCTCACGCTTAGCGCGTTCTTTGTGGTTACGTTCAACCTGGTTGCGGATATCCTCTACGCAGTTCTTGATCCGCGTATTCGCTATTCGTAGTGGACGAACGCGACACAGAGAGGAAAGGAGAAACCTGTGGACATTTCCGAGCGAGTGAACACCACTGCCATCGATGAAGAGATGGAGCCATTTCTGGTAGAAAGTGCGGAACTGGTGCAAAAGCGCCGTAGCCAGGGACGCATCATTTTTGACCGTTTTGTGCGCAACCGTACAGCGTTTGGCTCTGCGATCTTTTTGATCATTATGGTCCTGTATTGTTTCCTTGGCCCATATCTCTGGCATGTTGATCCTAACAAAGTCAATGTGCTGGATGTCACGTCGACCCTGGCACCTCCCAGCTGGGCCCACCCCTTTGGCACCGATGATGTCGGACGCGATCAGTTTGCCCGCGCGATGATCGGCGGTCAGTATTCGCTGATTGTGGGGATGCTTTCGATGCTGCTGGGTATTGGCATTGGCACTCTGATTGGCGCGCTGGCCGGCTTCTACGGAGGCTGGGTTGATAACGTTCTGATGCGCGTCACCGATGTTGTGCTGGCCATCCCGCTGTACCTTTTGCTCTTTGTGCTGTCAGCCGCCTTTTCTGATGGCTCGCCGCGCACAGTGATTCTCATCATTGCCTTCTTTAGCTGGACATACGCAGCGCGCCTGATACGCGGTGAATTTCTGGCCTTGCGAGAGCGGGAATTTGTCATGGCCGCGCGCACCATTGGAGCGAAGAATTTCCGTCTGATGTTCCGTCACATCTTGCCGAACGCGGCGGGTCCGATTATCGTCAATGCTACCATCCTGGTCGGTACAAATATTATCACCGAGTCCATTCTGAGTTACTTTGGTTTTGGTATCCAGCCGCCGACCTCCAGCTGGGGCAGTATGATCGCTACCGGCAATGATTACATTGACGCTGATCCCTGGCTGGTCTTTGTGCCTGGTCTGCTGATTTTCGCGACGGTCCTCAGTTTCAATCTGGTGGGTGACGGTTTGCGAGATGCGCTTGACCCCTACATGACGGAACGCTAGTACAAGGAGTACACATTTTGGGTGAGTATCTGTTAGAGGTGCAGGATCTCAAGACCTACTTTAAAGTAAAGGCAGGCAGAGTGCGCGCTGTGGATGGTGTGAGCTTTAACGTCAGGGCGGGCGAGCGCGTTGGCGTGGTGGGAGAGAGCGGCTGTGGGAAAAGCGTCACGGCTCTCTCGATTATGCGCCTGTTGCCCAAACCAGCTGGTGAGCAGGCCGGCGGGAGCATTTACTTTGAGGATGAGGATCTGTTAGCCCTGCCTGAAAGTAGTATGCGCAAGATTCGCGGTGGGAAAATCGGTATGATTTTCCAGGACCCGATGACGTGTTTGAATCCTACCATGACGGTGGGCAAACAGATTGGCGAAGCACTGCGCATCCATCTTGGTTTGAGCGGAGATGAGGCTACGAAGCGCGCTATTTCGCTGCTGGAGCAGGTTGGCATTCCGGCAGCAGCCGAGCGCATCAATTCATTCCCTCATCAGTTCAGCGGTGGAATGCGGCAACGTGTGATGATTGCGATGGCCCTGGCCTGCAATCCCAAGCTTTTGATTGCCGATGAGCCGACAACTGCTCTGGATGTCACTGTACAGGCGCAGATTCTGGAACTCATCAATGGCGTGTGTAAAGATTTTGGTACGGCGGTCATCATGATTACGCACGATCTGGGGGTTGTGGCCGGCATGACCGACCGCGTGGTGGTGATGTACGCTGGCAGGGTCGTCGAAACCGCCCCTACGGATGAGCTGTTTGCCAATCCCCGCCATCCCTATACTCTGGGTTTGCTGGCCTCGGTGCCGCGCCTGGATGAAGAACGCCCTGAGCAACTCAAGACCATCGAGGGCGCGCCGCCGGATCTGCTCAAGCCCCCTCCAGGCTGTCCGTTTATGCCGCGCTGTGCCTTTGCGCGTGCGATCTGCAAGACCATGCCGCCGCTTGATCCGGTAGGCGGGAATGCGCAGCATCTCAAAGCGTGCTGGATTGATGTCACTGATCCCGCGCAGCAGGCGTATGCCGAAAGGCGCCGCCAATCGCGCGCTGCTGCCCAACAGGCTGCCCTGAGCGAACTGGCGCAGGCCACCGCGCAGATGGGGGAACTGACGGGCTCTGAAGCGGAGGAGAAATAGAAGATGTTAGAAACACCCACGGCTGTTGGGAGCGAGACGCTGCTTGATGTGCGCGATCTCAAGATGCACTTTCCTCTGACGCAGGGCATTCTGTTTCAGCGCGTGGTGGGCCATGTGCGCGCGGTCGATGGCATTTCGTTTTCGATTGAACGAGGAAAAACCCTGGGACTGGTGGGAGAGAGCGGTTCCGGCAAAACTACCATCGGGCGCACGCTGATTCGCCTGTACAAGCCGACCGCTGGCCAGATCCTTTTTGGCAATCAAGACCTGGCGACCTTGAAGGGCGAGGATCTGCGCCAGATTCGCCGCCGCGTGCAGATGGTTTTCCAGGACCCCTACGCGTCCCTCAATCCGCGTTTTACCATTGGTTCACTGATCGCCGAACCCATGCACATTTATAACGTTGCTCCACGTGGCGAGATTCGCGAACGCACAGCCGAACTGCTCAAGGTGGTGGGTCTGCGCTCGGAATATATCGACCGCTATCCCCATGAGTTCAGTGGTGGCCAGCGCCAGCGTATCGCGGTCGCGCGTGCGATTTCGATTAATCCAGAATTTGTCATCGCTGACGAACCGGTTTCAGCGCTTGACGTATCCATTCGCGCCCAGGTCTTGAATCTGCTCCAGCGCCTCCAGCGCCAGTTTAACCTGACCTATCTGTTTGTCTCGCACGACTTGAGCGTTGTGCGCCACGTGGCCGACCGCATCGCGGTAATGTACCTGGGTAAGATTGTCGAACTGGCCGACCGCGATGAACTCTATCGCGCACCCAAACATCCTTATACCAAAGCTCTGCTCTCAGCTATTCCCATTCCTGATCCACGGATTGAGAAGAGGCGCCAGCGCATTATTCTCTCGGGAGATCTGCCCAGTCCCATTAACATTCCCAAAGGCTGCCGTTTCCACACGCGCTGTCC
>DASZXF010000618.1:0-8204 GCA_035546055.1 Ktedonobacteraceae bacterium | reverse complement strand
CTATTGACAAAGCGCTGAGCCAGGAAAGTAAAGAGCGAGTTGCCGGTCGCGGGATCGGGCGTGGTCGCCCTGGACATCAGCGGCGCGTCCAGCACGATTCTGGCCGCGCCGGTTTTGCTCCATTGCTGGCAATACGCCTGGCCGCTGGCCTGATCGTTCGTGAGGGCGCGCGGCTGATCGACCCCGGCCCGGTAGGCATTGGTCTTGTTGAGATCGGGGTTGTCGTTGTTGAGCACCATCGGATCATTGATGGGTACCAGCGCTACCGGCTGCTGCTGATCCACCATGGCCTGCAATTCGTTCAAAGGCAGCGCGGTCGCCATGTGGCCGGGATTGGCCAGGTCAGGAGCCATCCAGGGCGTGCAGCCGAGAGCGGGATCGACAAAGACATCGAGCAGCGCGTTGTCGCTGCCGTTGCCCATCGCCTGAGCTTTGGGCAGGCGCTTCTGGTTGGTCGCCGTAAACTGCGCGGTGCGACCATCGCCAGTCACAAGATACGTGGTGGTGACGTTATCGCTCTGGTCCTGGTCAATCACGCCGAAGTCACGCACGCTCATACACGGCTGGCCATCCTTGCCCTTCCCCAGCGGCGGAGGCGTCAGAATACCCAGGCTAATAGCCTGGTTGACCTCGCCGAAGAACAGCGGAGCATTGCAGTACGCGAACTGGCCGAAGATCGAATTTTTCACGCCGTTGACGCAACGCCCATCCTGCAAACTATTGTGGGAAGACCGCAGGGTTAGATTATCCCCATTAAAGCCGAACCAGAGCGCGACCACAGCGTTACGCGGCACTCTGGGTACGACAGGATTGATGGCCGGCTTTGTACCCTGATCGATGACCAGGGGATTATATACCGAAATCACGCCGGTATCGAAATCAAAAATACTGCCCTGCACAAAAGCGGCCTGCATATCATTGCTCTCATGACACGGCCCATCGTCGGGATTGGTCGCCACCAGCTGGTACGGCGTGGCCAGTCCTTGAGCGCTCAGCGGGTTCGGCGGCACAATCAGCGTACAATCTGCGTTGACCTCCTGAGCCGCGCCAGCCGCGTGAGTGCTCTGACTGTGCCAGAGCAGAATCAGCGCCCCACCGGCCAGCACAATGGCCACAGTGACGCCAAGACTGAGCAGAGCCAGCAGCGGGAAACGCCGCCGGCGCGGGGTTGTAAAAAGATTACGTCGCTTACGCATATCTCTCTTCCTCCAGTTTCTTTGCTCTGATTGGACCAGCCTGGCAGGACAAAAGCATGCCCGCTCCTCCGGCCAGGGGAGCATGGCAACAAAGAGCAGTCCTGGTGCAATCCCATCAGGTCACATCCTGAACCTGAAACAGTTCAAAATCGGGTTGCAAAATCAGCGCGCCCCCAGACGCGCCGGACATATCTATCGCGTCATAAGACCTCTTCCATGGAATTTTAACTATGCCTTGCTGCGCATCTGTCTACCTTGCCTTCCGCTGTTGCGTACACAAAACATGGTATGGCATACCATGGATGAGTTTGAGAGAATGTGAAGTCTCTTGAGGTTTTCTCTCGCTTCGGATGATACCATGAACAAATACAGGAATTTACACCCATTTGTTTTTTTAGTATCAAAGTACCACAGGCCGGTTAAGATTTTTCAACCAGGAGCGCCGCCGGGGTAGATTTTTCCACCTTGCGGGACGCTTCGGGACGGTATACGGGTAGCGGAGCACGCTGAGCTGCACATGTTCCCGGCAAGCATAAGTGAAAGGATCATAGATGCAAGCAATTTTAAGTACAGCGAATTACGCAGGGATTGTAGAACTGGCGCGGGAATTGCAGAAGCACGAAGTCAAAATCTTTGCGACCGGGGGGACGCAAAAGGTACTGCGGGAAGGGGGTATGCTGGTCGAGTCAGTCAGCGCGCTGACGAACTTTCCCGAAATCCTCGATGGGCGGGTCAAGACCCTGCACCCGGCTATTTTCGGGGGGATTCTGGCTCTGCGCAACAAACCCGCTCATCTCCAGCAATTGCACGAGCACGGTCTGGACACCGTAGATGTCGTGGTCAACAATCTGTATCCTTTTGTCGAAACCATCGCCCGGTCCGGCACAACGCTCAGCGAGGCGCTGGAACAGATCGACATCGGTGGAGTTTCCTTAATCCGCGCTGCCGCCAAGAACTTCAAGGATGTGGTTGTCCTGGTGCGCCCGGAGGATTACGCGCCGGTCATGCAGGAGTGGAGCGAGACCGGCAAGGTCAGCCTGATCACGCGCCAGCGCCTCGCCGTGACCGCTTTCCAGTACATTGCCAGTTACGACGCCGCCATCGCCGCCTACCTGAGCCAGCAGTATACTCCCGCCGCCGAGGTCGAGCATTTTCCTGAACACATGGATGTAGCCCTGGAGCGTATTCAAAGTCTGCGCTATGGCGAAAATCCGCACCAGCAGGCCGCCTTTTATCGTGTGCGAGACGGCCAGATCGTACCCAGTGTGGCCAACGCGGAAGTTTTGCACGGCAAAGAGCTTTCATTTAACAACCTGCTCGACCTCGATGCCGCGCTGGCGACGGTCAACAGCTTTTCCGCCCAGGCCGTCGCGATTATCAAACACACCAATCCCTGCGGTCTGGCCTGCGATGAATCGCTGGTGGATGCCTACAAAAAAGCGCACGCGGGCGATCCCGTCTCGGCCTTTGGCGGCATCATTGGCTGCAACCGCACTATCGACGAAGCCACCGCGCAGGAGATCAATCAGTTATTCTACGAGGCCATCATTGCCCCGGATTACACCCCATCGGCGCTGGCCATCCTGCGCCGCAAGAAAAATCTGCGCATCCTGGCCACTCACGCCGTACCTGATACCGAAAGCGCCTATGCCTTCCGCGCCACCCAGCTCGACGTGCGCAGCGTCAGCGGTGGTCTGCTCCTGCAAACCATCGACTTTATCGACGACAAAGACCTGACCTATAAAGTCGTCACTGACCGCGAGCCGAATCTGGAAGAAGTCACCGATCTGATGTTCGCCTGGAAAGCTGTGCGCCACGTCAAATCCAACGCCATCGTCCTGGCGCACAAGCTCGCCCTGCTCGGTGTCGGCGCCGGCCAGATGAACCGCGTCTCCAGCGTCCAGCTCGCTGTCGAAAAAGCCAGCGACCGCGCGCGTGGCTCCGTCCTGGCCTCCGATGCCTACTTTCCCTTCGCCGATGGCGTCGAAGCCGCCGCCAGAGCCGGAGTCACCGCCATCATTCAGCCCGGCGGCTCCATTCGCGACGAGGAATCCATTCGCATGGCCAACCGCTACGCCATCGCCATGGTCTTCACCGGTCAGCGCCACTTCAGACACTAGCGCCCGCTGCCCGGCGTCCAAACGAAAACCCGTTCGGAGGCATTCCGAACGGGTTTTCGTTGTCTGGAAGGACAGGCTCTCAGCTCGCAGCCAGCGCTACGCGAATGAAATCTCATCAGCGAAGAAGCGAACCCAGAGTACAGAAACGGCCAGGCCGCCGAGCAACGCGAAGAAGCCGACCGCGCCGCCATTTTCACTCGTCTTAAACGGAAAGAAAATGATCAGCGAGAGCCAGGTCAGCGTTGCGAAACAGGTCCAGCTCAATTTTGTGACTTCCACGTGAGAGCGGTAGAATTGATGATAGAAGAAAATAATCAACAGGCCAAGCAAGACCACCACCAACTTAAAGTTGAGGGCAAAGCCGCCGCCAAAATCAATAACCAGTGTAGGGCTGATGTAGAGGAAGCACAGAATCCACAGAATGGTCAGTACAATGCCTCCCACCACCTTACTCACGGCTCTATTATTCACGCTCAAAAGCTCCTTTCAAGGAGTATCTGTAATTTCCATCCAGGCAGCCGGACAGCCACCCACGGCAATCATCTTGATCTCTTTGTATTGTAAGCGTAATGCTAAAATAAATCAACCGTAAGAAAAAGGTCTTGCCAGTTCTCGTAACTGGTTAGTCTTCGTCCTTTCTGATATCGGCAAACAACCCGTTGTCAGGGCTATGCATACCCTGGCTCTGCGCTGTGGGGGTGCTGGCGCTGAGCTGGTTGAGGATTTGCAGGGCTCGGGCGTGGCTGAGGATGTTGTAGTGGAGCTTCATTTGCAGAATGAGCTGGACTGAGCTGTTGATTTTGTCGAGCGAGATGGTGCCGTTGTTGACGGCCTGTTTGATGCCGGCCAGCATGGTGACGGTTTCGTGGAGGCCGCGCGGACCCAGGATGAGATTTGTGCCGGCGTTGATGGCGAGAACGGCGGCCTGGGAGAGATTATAGGTGTTGCTGATACCGCCCATCCAGAGGGTGTCGCTGATGATGACGCCTTTGAAGTTGAGCTGGTTGCGCAGGAGATCGGTGACGACTTTGGGCGAGAGCGAGGTGGGCAGTTTGGGGTCAAGCTGGGGGTTGAGAATGTGCGTGACCATGACCATAGGAACCAGTCCTTCGCCAATCAGGGTGCGATAGGGTACGAGGTCGATGGCGTTCATTTCGGCCAGGCTGCGGTTCATGTAGGGCAACGAGCGATGTGGATCGACGCTGGCGCTGCCCAGACCGGGGAAGTGCTTGAGGCTGCCAATGACACCGCCGTCGGTCAAGCCCTGGAGATAGGCCCGGCCCATTTTGGTGACGAGCGTGGCATTGTTGCCAAAAGTCCGATCAACGAGGCCAGGATTGTTGGCGTTGGTCAATACGTCGACAATGGGCATGTAGTTGACGTTCAGACCCAGGGCTTTGAGATCTTTGGCGGCGTTATTGCCCGCGTTATAGGCTACCTGGGGATCGCCGGTCGCGCCGATGGAGGTTTCAGAAGGGCGCTCGCCGGTAATCTGGCGCAGTTCATTCACCGGTCCCCCCTCGAAGTCGGTACTGATGAAGAGGGGAAAGGTGGCCTGACCCTGCATGGCTTTGTTGAGCGCGATGAGCTGGCTGCGCGTTTGGGCGTTGCCATTCTTGTTCTCGATCAGAACGCCGCTGATCCCTGAGCCTTTGAGCATCTGGATGAGGTCGCTGTTGAGCGTGGAGCCGGAAAATTCGGAGATGACCATCTGGCCGAGCTTTTGCTCCAGGCTCATACTCTGGATGAGCGCCTGGGCAATCTCGCTGTCGGTGTTCAACGGACGCGGCGTGGGCGTGGCTGTGGGCAGAGGGGTGAGACCTCCCGGCGTGCTCTGGGCGGTGCTGCCATCAGCTCCCGATAAAAGGGAAGTGCAGCCGCTCAGCACAATCAACAAACAACAGCAGAGAACTCCTGCCAGCAGGTGATGCGGTGTCCTGGCAGGACGCGCGCTCCAGCGAGAATACAACATAAATAGATTTCTCCTCTCTCCAGGCGATCAGGGTGTGATTTCAATAATGCGCATGCGTTGCAGTTCAAGCAGGATTTGCTCAACGTCAGCCAGGGGAAACGACAGCATTCTGGCGATGGTCGCGCTGGAGCGCTTGCCGTCGATGAGAATATAGACCATGCGGTAATCACGCGGCCATTGGGTCTGATTCATTTGTCTCAGGGTGACATTCATCAGGCGACTGGGCACCGATTCCTCTCCCGTGGGGACCGGCTCGGGCATGGGCGGCTGAACAATGCGCTGGGGACCGGACGGCAGGTTGCCTGATCCTGGCTTTTTCAGAGGGGAAATCGCCGGGAGCGGACCCGTGCCACCGGGCAGTTCGGGGATAATCTCCCAGTAGAGCGGACCCAGTTTATATAAGGTGTCCAGGGCCGGTTCTCCTGAATTCACCACCGCATCCCGGTTGTCGAAAATCTGGCAGGACATTACCCTCCCCTCGACCACACGCAAACGCGCTGTCCAGGGGCTTCTGTTCCCTAATTTTTTCGCCGGAATAGTTCCATGCAACTCGCCGCTCTGGCGAAACCTTTGCAAAATGAGATCCAGATCGAGATAGAATTTCTCCACTGCATTCCCCGCTACCTGGAGGTAGATGGGCGTTTTTTCCGTATACATGGTCGCGGTCCTCCAGGAACCACAACGACGGAAAGACGCGTTTCTGGTTGTTTCCCTTCACCCGATAAAAAAGGCCACACGATTGACCGGCAGGCACGCGATAGATAGAGAACGACGAATGTTGTAGGGCCATGTCACGAAATAGTGTCTCTTAGCCTATTCTACCTGATGAACGGCAGGTTCGTCTAGAAGAGTGGTATGTTGATGCTACTCTCGCGGTGCGCTGGCCCTTGACAGTCGCGGGTGCCATCTCTACAATCAAGCAATAGCTCGTTCATTATACACACAGAGAAAATCACGAATCCACGAAATCACGAACCCATGAAGGAGGGTACGATGTCTCAAACCGCCCTTCCCCCGCGCAGCGCTTTGCGCCCGGAAGACACCTGGAATGCCACCAGCGTTTTTCCTGATACCGCCGCGTGGGAAAGTGAGTACCAGCAGATTCAGGCTCAGCTTCCTGACCTTGGGAAGTATCGCGGGCGTCTGGGCGCAAGCCAGGTGGTGCTGGCCGATGCCCTGGATCTGCTGTTCCAGCTTGCTACGCGCACGCGTAAACTAACCATGTACGCCGAGGTCGCGTCGAGCGTCGATGCGAACGATGAGGAGGCGGCTTCTCTGGTGAGTAAGGCCGCCTCGCTGAGCAGCTTGTTGCAGGCGGCGGCGGCTTTTGTCCAGCCTGAATTGCTGGCTCTGGACTCCGCCCGGCTCTTACAGTGGGCTGGCTCCGATGAGCGCCTGGCTGTCTATACTCATTATTTCGAGAATCTGCTGCGCCTGCGTGAGCATGTGCGTTCGCCGGAAGTCGAAGAACTGCTGGGCCTGCTGGCCGATCCTTTCGCTACTCCCTATAATGTCGCGGGCTTGCTGACCAACGCTGAGTTGCGCTTCGCCCCGGCGACATCGAGCAGCGGCGAGGAGTTCCCGGTAGCTCAGGGGACGATTGTGGCGCTACTGCCCAGCCAGGACCGCCAGACGCGCAAGAGCGCCTGGGAGCATTACCAGGATGGCTATCTCTCCATCAAGAAGACGCTGGCAAGCAATCTGGAAGGACAGATCAAGCAGTATATCTTCCTCGCCCGTGCGCGCGGCTATCGCTCGGCCCTGGAGGCTCGCCTGGACGCCGATCATATTCCGCTGGAGGTCTACCAGCATGTGGTGCAGACCTTCCGCCGCCATCTGCCAACCTGGCATCGCTACTGGGCGCTGCGTAAACGCGTGCTGGGCTATGAAAGCCTGCACACCTATGATCTCGTCTTTCCGCTGACCTCCAACGTCCCCGACGTGCCTTATAAACAGGCCGTTGCCTGGATCGCCGAGGGGCTGCGGCCCATGGGCGAGAGCTACGTGGAAACGCTGCGCCGGGGCTGCCTGGAGGAGCGCTGGGTCGATATCTATCCCAACCAGGGCAAGGGAGCCGGCGCCTTCTCCACCGGTACGCCCGGCACGCATCCCTTCATCGTCATGAGCTACAGCGACTCGCTGAAAGGCATGAGCACGCTGGCTCATGAGCTTGGACACTCAATGCATTCGTACCTGGCCTGGCGCACGCAGCCGCTGGTCTACTCCGAGTACTCGCTTTTTGTGGCCGAGGTGGCCTCGAATTTCCACCAGGCCATGGTGCGTGCGCATATGTTGCAGACGCAGAGCGATCCCGAGGTGCAGATCGCCATTCTGGATGAAGCCATGACCAACTTCCACCGCTATTACTTCATCATGCCCCTGCTGGCCCGTTTTGAACTGGAGATGTACGAGCGCGTCGAGCGGGGAGAAAGTCTGACCGCCGATCTGCTCAACGGCCTCTTCGCCGATCTGCTCGCGGAAGGCTACGGCGAAGCGGTTTCAGTGGATCGCGAGCGCGACGGGATCACCTGGGCCACCTTCGGCCATATGTACGCGAACTTTTACGTATTTCAGTATACAACCGGCATCGCGGGCGCGCATGCTCTGGCGCAGGGCATCCTCTCGGGTCAGCCCCAGGCGGTTGAGCGCTATCTCGACTTCCTGCGCACCGGCGGCGCGCGCTATCCCCTCGAAGCCCTGCAACTGGCCGGCGTCGATCTGCGCACGCCCGCGCCCATCGAAACCACCTTTAACGTCCTGTCCAGCTACATCGAGCGCCTGGAGCAACTGACCGCCAGAGCGTAATGCTATCGGCCAATCCCTGATATGCATCTTATTAGCTCATCCTTATCCTGTCTGACCGGCGCAGGCGCCTGGCGGACAAGGAAGAAGCAGCGCCAGGGCCAGGAGAGCAGC
>DASZXF010000617.1:0-1886 GCA_035546055.1 Ktedonobacteraceae bacterium | reverse complement strand
TCTCGGATAGGAGGGTACGCGAGGAGCGCACTTTCAATTTCGCCCAGCTCAATGCGAAATCCTCGGATTTTAACCTGATCGTCGCTTCGCCCCAGGTACTCTATCACGCCATCGGCGTGGTAGCGCGCGATGTCGCCCGTTTTATAAAGCAGTGCTGTGGGGTTGGAACTGAAAGGATTCCGCAGGAACCTCTCGCTGGTCAGCTCTGGTCGCTGCCAGTACCCTCTGCCTACCTGCGTTCCCCCAATGTAGAGTTCGCCCGCGACTCCGATGGGGACAGGTTGGAAATAGTCATCGAGAATATAGAGCCGGGTATTGGCGACAGGGCGCCCGATAGGTACCCATTGTCGCTGGCTCTCCCGTTCACAGGCCCAATAACTGACATCGATGGCCGCCTCCGTTGGTCCATACAGGTTATGCAATTGTGTCGCCGGGAGGCGAGTGAAAAAGCGCATCTGGAGTTCATAGGGCAGAGCTTCTCCGCTACAGATTACTCGCCGCAAGGAGGAGCAACGTTCAATTCCTGGTTCCTCAAGAAAGACCTGGAGCATCGAAGGCACAAAATGAATGGTACTGATCTTCTCCTGCTGGATAATCTCGCGGATGTATGCCGGATCTTTGTGTCCTTCAGGACGGGCCAGCACCAGACCTGCCCCGCTGATCAGAGGCCAGAAGAATTCCCAGATGGAGACATCAAAGCTACAGGGCGTTTTCTGCAGGACGCGATCTTCTGCCTGGAGCTGATACTCGTGTTGCATCCAGAGCAGGCGATTGCAGACCCCGCGATGGGTATTCAATGCTCCCTTCGGCTGGCCGGTCGAGCCAGAGGTATAGATCATATAGGCGAGATGTTCTGGCTGCGTGATGGCAGGCGGATCATCTACGGGCAAGAGGCCAATCTCGGGCCATGCTGTGTCAAGGCAGAGCACCTGTGAGGCCGGCAAAAGAGGCTGGAGATGCTGCTGAGTCAGGATCAACGAGAGGCGGGCATCATCAATCATGTAAGCCAGCCGTTCGGCGGGATAAGATGGGTCCAGCGGTACATAGGCGCCGCCAGCTTTTAAAATGCCGAGCAGACCAATGACCAGCTCCAATGAGCGCTCCATGGCAATCCCGACCAGTTGCTCGGCCTGTACTCCTTGCGTGCGTAAGAAATGCGCCACTTGATTGGCGCGCTGATTCAGTTGCCGATACGTCAGGGGCGTCCCTTCATAGAGAACAGCCATGGCATCGGGGGTGCGCATACATTGTTCCTCTACGAGCTGATGGAGAACATGCCTGGAGGGAAATGCCATCCGGGTGGCGTTCCAGGTCTTTACCATTTGTTCTTGCTCAGACGCAGAGAGCAGGGGGAGGCGTCCGATGGGCATCTCGGGATGGGCGAGACATCCTTTCAGAAGGGTATTCAGATGGTCGGCCAGGCGGGCGATGGTATCCTTTTCAAAGAGATCGGTGCGATAGACAAAGGCAAAACTCGCCAGGCCCGCCTGTTCAACAACTTCGAGCGTGAGATCAAAATTGGCCGCCACCGGGTCCACCTCACGCACCCGGACAGTCGCCCCTGGCCATGACATCTGCTCCGTATCATCCCCGGCGCTGACGCTGAGCATCACCTGAAAGAGGGGGGAATGGCTGGTATCGCGCTCGGGCTGGAGCGCTTCGACGAGTTTTTCAAAGGGATACTCCTGGTGCTCATAGGCTCCCAGCATCCTCTGGCGGACCTGGCGCAGGAGTGTGCGAAAATTGTCCTGGGGAGAGCATGTCGCGCGTAAAACGATAGTGTTGACGAACAGGCCGACGAGGTTTTCAGCCTCGCTACGCGTCCGATTAAACGCGGGCATGCCAATCAGAATATCATCCTGCCGGGTGAGACGCCAGAGCAAGAG
>DASZXF010000616.1:0-6872 GCA_035546055.1 Ktedonobacteraceae bacterium | reverse complement strand
CGCTCCTCCATCTGTCGATCTATATGAGTAGATGCCGTCAGCCCAGTTGCTCTTATCATAGCCATACGTGGGGACAATCACATTGCCGTTGGGTTGAACCACCGGCTGACCACCGATCTCATAGAAGGATTGGCTGGCCGGACTGGCAGCCTGTGACCACGTGAGTCCGCCGTCGTTGGAATAGCTCATCATGATCTGGTTGGCCGCGTTTGCATTGTCCCACTGCTCGTAGCAACGACCATAGTACGGACTGTGACGGTACGTGTCACACACAATCCAATCCTTGTCGTAGTAGTCGCTGGGACCACTGGCCGCCACCAGCGCCGGCTGGCTCCAGTGCTCTCCATCCAGGGAACGGCTGACCACAATGGCGCTACTCCCGGAAGAATTCTCGAAAGTGGTTTTAGCGACCAGGACCGAGGCCAGCCACAGATGATGAGCCTCGTCGTAGAACACAACCGCGTTACTGGCACGTGCATATGTGCCGCCGGTATAGACCGTCATATAGGGCAATGTGCCCACTTTCCAGGTCCGGCCAGCGTCATGCGAGGTCGCCCAGAGAATGCCCGACGCGCCGCCGAGCGTGGCGAAGCGCCCGCTTTGGAAGAGGGTAACGACTGTAGAACCGTGAGAGAACGTCGATGGCTCAACCTGTGTTTGATGTTGTGATGTATCATTGGTAAAAGGATCGCTGCTAATCTGCCGGGCCAGCGACATGGCCGACGTTTGCGCGTGTGCCTGGTGCAGAGCCGTGAAGCTCAGACCCGCCACCAGCGCCAGCGCTGTGCATACCAGAAAAGCCGCAATGAAAATACGGCGCGCAAAAAAAACCTTCATAGTTCTTTCGCTCTTTCTTTTTATTGTTGTATACAATAGGCCATTGAAACCGCAGCACCCCGCCAGAAGGAGATGACAGAGCAAGTCTTCCCTCTTCTCTGGCCTCCTGCTCTCTGGCGCATGCCGGTTTCAGCAAGCGGGAAAGTGGCTGGAACAGCTCAAAAAGAGCCTGTCACAATTCAGCGCCCCGGGCAACCAGGGGTACCTGGCGCGGTAGAAGTTTTCCAGCACATTTTCTGTAAGATCCATTCCTGTTCTCTGTGAAAGATCTACACTAATAAATTCGTTCTAATTGCGTTCATGTTACATTCTGTACCGGAGGGGTAGTACTATTGGAAAGCTTTTCTGAGCGACCAGAGTTAACTCCATATCGCAGATAGCTTGTTTCCGGCAATGCTCCTTTCCGCTTGATAAATCATCCTCGGGAAGAAGATCGCTCGTTCCGCGCACTGCTCTGGCTGGCTCCGCTTGCGGCTTGCCAGGGGCGGAGAGACGGTTTCCCCTCGTTTGTTCTCTTGACGCGGGAACGCTCCCGCGTTATATTTGCTGTTGTGGGAACGTTCTCAAGAAGAGAAAAGGGCCGCGCCGGGATCATGAGAAGCGGTTTCAGGGGGGTGGTAGCCTGGAAGACTGGTCCATTGATCGCCCTTGGTGTCTCAAGGTAATTCCCATCATGAGAGGAGAGAACGAGTGCAAGAAGCAACAACCAGACGAAAAAAGGCCGTACAGGGCATTTTTCCTCTATCGGGTATACCCCTCGGTGGCCTGGGAACGGGGACAATCGAGATTCGCAGCGATGGGGCGCTCCACGAGTGGCAGATGTTCAATAATCCTCCCTGGAGTGGAGGGCGTCCGCCCTGGACTCCCGTACCGCCTTCGCCGCTGGGTCCGGGCGATAGTCTCTTCGCTGTCAGGACGCGTCGGGGCGAGGAACCGCCGGTTATACGCATGTTGCGCCAGCGGGATGGCGCGGAAGACGCGTTTTCCTATTTCCTGCCCTATGTTGGCACCGTTCAGGAGATCAGCATGTGCGGGGAATTTCCCTTTGCCTGGCTGGAGTATAGTGATCCGGCCTTGCCTGTGCGCCTGGAACTGGAGGCCTGGTCGAGCTTCATTCCCGGCGATGTGAAGCATTCGGCGCTGCCAGCTGCGGTCCTGACGTTCCACGTGGAGAATCCCACGGATGCAGAGATCGAGGTCTCTTTGCTCGGCGTGATGCCCCATATTGGCGGGACATCTATCGGGGCCGGACGCCAGGTTATGCGCGAGGAACGCGCTGCCGGGCTGAGTTCGCTGATCTTTACAGCCGATGAAATGCCAGCCACTCATCCCATGGCCGGCGGGAGCTTTGCCTTTTCCGCGCCGTCCGCCAGCGCTGTGCTCAGCGCGTCTTTGCTGAATCATTCTGATCTCTCCATGTGGGATGCCTGGGCGCGCGGTGGGCCATTTGCCCCGGCTGGCGCGACCGATCCGTTTGGCACGATGCTGAAGCGCCTGCAGACCGAGCAGGCCGACCTGGGGACGGTTTATCAGCATATTCCCTCGCTGCTGCGCGGCGGGATTGAGGGTTCGCTGGTGCCGGAGCGCGTCGAGTTTCAGCGCCGCGTGGCGGACGATCCGATCCGCTACCAGGATTCAGGCTGGCGCTGGCTGCTCATCCTGGAACTGAATCTGCCGGCGGAGCTTCAGCGGCAATTTCGCGCAGAAGTGGCGGCTGATTCGCTTTTGCGAACTGATCTCGCGCAGGCCAGGACGCGTTTGCTGGAACTGGGCGCTGAGGAGCATCTGCTGGCCAGTCGCGCGCCCTTCTGGACCAGACCCCAGGAGCAGGGGATGACCAGGGGGGCCATCTCTCAGACGATTACCCTGGCCGCTGGCGCACATGCGGAGGTCACTTTTCTCCTCTCCTGGTTTTATCCCAACCATCGCGGCGAGGGAATCGGCGACGAACTGGGGCATCGCTATGAGGTCTGGTTTACGGATGCCCTGGACGTGACGCGCTACGTGGCTGAACAGCGCGCGGAGCTTTACACACGCACGAAGGCCTTTCACGACGCGCAGTACAGCGCCTCTGCCCCTTACTGGCTGATCGACGCTATCAACGCTCAGTTGACCACCATGATCAAATCCTCCTGGCTGGTGCGCGATGGTCGCTTTGGCATCTGGGAAGGTCTGGGCTGTTGCGGTCTGCAAACCCTGGACGTGTCGTACTACGGTTCGCATCCGGTGGCTCTCCTCTTCCCGGAGTTGGAGCGCCGTCAGTTGCAAATGACCGCCGATTTTCAGTTGACGCCGGATTCTCCGCACTATGATGAGTACTTTCTGGCCTTCCCACGCAATCGCGAACTGGTCGCGCGGCGGGTGGCCGAGAATCCGCGCCTGGCTCTCGATCCCGCGCAGCGCCGGGCTATGTATCGTGCCGTAGCGCAGGAAACGGGCCTCGATGCCAGCGGGCGCATCCCGCACTTCTTCCCGGCTACATTTGCCGCTATCGATGCATATCACATGGTCGATCTGATGCCCAAGTTTGCCTTGCAGGCCTGGCGTGATTATCAGTGGACGGGAGATCTGGAGGCTCTGCGCAAGCTCTGGCCGGCGGTCAAGGCCGCGATGGAGCACGCGCGGCGCATCGATGAAACCGACTCCGGTCTGCTCTATCACTACGATCACGCCCCGCAGGAGACAGCCATTTCCTCGCAGACCTATGACACCTGGGATTTTATCGGCTATTCGGCCTATGTTTCTTCTATCTGGCTGGCGGCGCTCAAGGCAACGGCGCGCATGGCTCGTGTGATGGACGATCCGACCTATGCGCAGGACATGGAAGAGCATTTTCTGCGCGCGCAGGCCAGCATGGAACGTCTGCTGTGGAACGGAGAATACTACGACCTCTGGGTTGATCCGCTCAGCGGGCGGCGCAACGAGTCCTGCATGGCTGACCAGGTCTGCGGCCAGCTCTATGCCTCGCTGCTGGACCTTGGCGACATTTTGCCGCGCGAGCATTTGCGCTCAGCCTGCCGGGCCATTTTTCGGTATAATCGCGCGCAGGGACGGGGACTGCTCAACGGCGCTCTGCCGGAGGGGAAGCGGGCCGACGAACCCGCAAACTGGACCCTGGGCGATCCCCGCTTCCAGTCTGATACCGTGTGGTCGGGCACCGAATACGCCGTGGCTGTGCAGATGCTCCAGGAGGGTCTGATTGACGAGGGGCTGACCATTCTGCGCGCCGTCTATGAGCGCTACGAACAGGCCGGTCAGACCTGGGATCACCAGGAATGCGGCGGTCACTACTACCGGGCTATGACGGTCTGGCTGGTCTGGCTGGCCCTCGGCGGTATTCACTATGACGCGCCAGCACGCTCCCTGGCTATCCAGCCGCTCATGTCCGCTGGCACGGGCCATTGGCGCCAGCCGCTTGTGTTCCCCGGCTTCTGGGGCAGTCTGCAATACTCGCAGGCGGAACGGCGCTGTGTGTTCACCGCCCAGGAAGGGCAGATTTCCCTCGACCGGCTGAGTCTGCCTGGAGAGATAGGCCCGGCTCGCGTTATGCTGGGCCAGGCGGAAGTGGAGGCGCGTCAGCAGCAGGGCGAACTGGCTTTCACCTCCACACTCGTCCTGGTCGGCGGGAACTCGCTGGACATTCGCTGGTAGCATGGTTGGCATAGACATCAGGCAAGCGCGAGGAGCAAAGACATATGGATATTGAAGAAGCACAGAGAACGCTGCAAACGGCCCTGGAAACGGGTCCGTTTGAGGCCCGCTGGGACGCGCTCACAGGGTATACCGTCCCGTCCTGGTACGCCGACGGGAAATTCGGCATCTTTATTCACTGGGGCGTCTATGCAGTCCCCGCTTTCGATAACGAATGGTATTCCCGCAACATGTATATTCAGGATTCGGTGGCCTTCAAGCATCACGTGGAGACCTATGGTCCTCAGACCACTTTTGGCTACAAAGATTTTATTCCCATGTTCACAGCCGAGAAGTTCGATCCAGATGCCTGGGCCGCGCTCTTTCGCCAGGCCGGCGCGCGCTATGTCGTGCCGGTTGCCGAGCATCACGACGGCTTTGCCATGTACGACTGCTCGCTCTCGCCGTGGAACGCCGCGCGCATGGGACCGCGCCGCGACGTGCTCGGCGAACTGGCCACGGCCATCCGTGGCCAGGGTTTGACCTTTGGCCTTTCCTCTCACCGGGCCGAGCACTGGTGGTTTATGAACGGCGGGCGGGCCTTCCCCTCCGATGTCCAGGATGCGCGCTACCAGGATTTCTACGGTCCGGCTCAACTCGATCCTGAGAACAATCCTCCCAACACGGCCTTTCTTGACGACTGGATGGCCCGCCTCTGCGAACTGGTCGAAAAATATCAGCCGCAACTGCTCTACTTCGACTGGTGGATCGAGCAGCCCGCCTTTCAGCCGTATCTACCGCGTTTGGCCGCGTACTACTATAACCGGGCCGCGCAATGGCAGCGTGGCGTCGTCATCAACTACAAGCAGAACGACTTCAAGGATCGCCATGCCTTCGCCGAAGGTTCCGCTGTGTATGATGTTGAACGCGGACAATTGGCCGGGATCAATCCGCGTTTCTGGCAGGCTGATACCAGCATCATGCGCAATTCCTGGTGCCATATCTCCGCGCCCGTTTACAAGACCGCTTCCTCGTTAATCATCGATCTGGTGGATGTGGTCAGCAAGAACGGCACGCTGCTCTTGAACGTCGGGCCGCGCGCCGATGGCACCATCCCGGAGCAGGATAGCGCGCTGTTGCTTGCCATCGGGCGCTGGCTGACGGTGAACGGCGAAGCAATCTATGGTAGCCGGCCCTGGAAAATCTACGGCGAAGGTCCGACAGAAACGGCGGGCGGCAGCTTTACCGATGGGCAGGAACGCCATTTTACCGGCCAGGATATGCGCTTCACCACGCAAGGAGAGACGCTCTACGCCATCATCCTGGCCTGGCCGGCAGATGGCCGCGTCCTCATTACCTCCCTGGCCGCAGGGTCAGAACTCCATCCCGCGCCCATCGAGCAGGTAGAACTTCTGGGCAGTTCACGGCCAGTCTCCTGGACGCGTACCCCCACCGGTCTGCTGCTGCACTTTCCAGATGAGCAGCCGTGGGAGTATCCCCGCGTGGTCAAAATTCGGTAAACTTGACGGAAAGTTCCGACGATGGGAAGAAGGAACGACACATTTTCTTCCCATCGACGGCAACGGTTCAAAAAGACGACGGGGCAGCGCCTCCGTCGTCTTTTTGAACCAATCGCTGTTTCGTCCTGCTATGATATTTCCGCCAGAATGGCCACGTCGTAGGCGGCCAGCGCAAGCGCTGCTGTAATCTCTGTGTCGCGCAGGAGATCGCGGTAGCGCCTGGATGGCGGGAGCGCGACCTGAACTGGCGCGTCCTGGTGATTCAGCACAAAGAGCAGCGGTCCGCGCGTGGTCTGACGCACAGTGGCCTCGACGCCTGACGGTGTTTCCAGCACCGGCTGAATGTGCTGCTCGGCCAGCAGGCGCGCGTAGAAATCGTCCAGGAAGCGCGGCTCTGGCTCACTGGCCAGGTAGTAGGCCTGACCAGCGCCAGAGCTATGGCGCGTCAGGACCGGCGTGCCCGCGTAAAAATCATCGCCGTAAGTGGCCAGGGGCGTGGCGCCTTCGCAGCGCAGCAGCGCGCAGAGCCGTCCGCAGGTGTAGCTCGCGCCGCTGTCCAGCATGACAATGCGGTTCTGCTGCTCAGGGGTCAGCGCGTCGATCTCCTCGTTCCAGATGCCCAGCACCTCGCGCAGCGGGCCGGGATAGCCATTCTCAAAGGCCAGGTCGCACTCGTCAACCATGCAACTGAAATACGTGGTCACGAAGGTGCCGCCCTGTTTAACAAAGTCGGTAATGCGCTCCGCCACTCCTGGCTTGAGCATGTAGAGCATCGGGGCCACCAGCACGCGGTAGCGACTGAAGTCCGAGTCGCTAAAGACGACATCGACGGGAATGTTGCGCTGCCAGAACGTGGCATAGTGCTGACGGATGGTCGGCAGATAG
>DASZXF010000615.1:0-4471 GCA_035546055.1 Ktedonobacteraceae bacterium | reverse complement strand
TGGCCAGTGCCGGGTATGCCACTGGCCGTACCGGTGGTCGGCGTGGTGCCATCGCCGCCGGAAGGCGTGAGATCGGCATCGGCAGTTGCCATGATGGCCGTCGATGTAGCGTCGATGTTGTTGACGACGCCTTTGGCCTTGTTGAAGACCAGACCGATGGCGACTGCCAGGCCGCCACCAATCAGCACGACAAGGGCAAGCACGACAATGATAGCGATGACGCAGCCATTGGGGCCTTTCTTCTTCGGCGGAGTATAGGGCGGCTGCCCGAACGCGCCGGGAGCGGCGGGATTATAGGCTGGCGGCACTCCGTAGGGGCTGGCCGGCGGCGCTCCATACGGGGTGGCGGGCGGCGGCGTGCCATAGGGATTGGCCGGTGGCGTTGCGTAGGGATTCGGCGTGGGCGGATCATACGCACCGGACGGCGTAGCTCCATAAGGAGCTGGCGGCGTCGGGTCCGAACCATACTCGGTTGATGGCGCGCCATAGGGATTCGATGGCGAAGAGGCCAGCATAGTGGGCGCGATGCCCTGATTGGGCGATGAGGGGCTTCCACCAGGGGCGGAAGGCACCGGCGTACCACAGTTTGTACAGAATGTTGATCCTGGCAGTATGTCGGATTGACAAACTTGACATTTCATAACGAACCAGCTCCTCCTGGGAAATGACTAACTAGTTGGATTTATCAGGCGGCATATATAAATATCCTGGTCCTAATCATACCATTGCGAGTTACGCGGGGATAGTGCCTGCTTCACACTTTTATTCAGTTCCTCTTAACATTTTAACGGGCGAGATCCTTTTTTTTCACGCTTTCCCCAAAAAGATGGGAACCAGCCAGCACACTCTTTTCCTTTGATGTATCCAGAACGGGTATTTCGGCGGATTTGTTCAGAAAAAGGTATGGCGCGCGGCTGCTGTATGCTATAATGCCAATGGGTTACAGTGATGAAAGCTAGAGATAGGAGGCCCGGTATGTTCTGCCAGGCCGGGTAATAGCGGGACAATTATGTTAGAATTGCTAGAACAGCTTTTTCGCCAGGTGCGTGGCTACATGCAGTCTGAGCGCTTCAACCGCCACGAGGTTGTTTTTCGTTCCCCTCAACATACGACCATGCAATTTGATCGCGAGGCAGGGGATTTAATCATCGCAGGTCTGACGGATAGCGGCTACGGTTTCGAGGTGGTGACAGAGGAACAACCTGTATTAAGAACATCGGAGCGACCGGCGTATCGCATTGTGGTGGACCCGGTGGACGGGTCTACCAATGTGGAGCATGGGATTTATGCGGCCTGCGTGGCGCTGGCGGTACTGCCTATCGAGGCGCCGGTGATGCCGGAGTATGTCCAGTGGGCGCTGGTGGGCGAACTGTACACGGGCACGGTCTATCAGGCCGAACGCACGCGAGGAGCCTATTGTAACGGACGGCGCTGTAAAACGAGCGAGGTGACGCGCTACGAGGATTGTCTGCTGGGCCTGAATCTGGATCAGCGCGAACCAGCTTCGCTGCGCAGATTGCTGAGCGATAGTACGCTGCCGGCGGCGGTGAGGCGCAGCGGTACGTCGGCCCTGGATGTGGTCTATGTGGCAAACGGGGCATATGATGCCTATGTGGATATCGGCGACATTATTACGGGTGAGTCGTTCCTGGCCAGCGCGGCGATTGTGCTGGAGGCCGGCGGCACGGTGACGGATCGCCATGGCAAAGCGCTGCCTCCAATTGAAAATCTGCACCAGGGCTTTTCGCTGGTGGCCGCCGCGACTCCCCAATTGCACGCGGATCTGCTGGCCCGGCTGAGATGAAGTGACCAGCAAGAACCTCCCTGTCTTGCTCCAGGTCTGGAGCGAGCGTAGAGCAAAAAATGCGGATCTGGCGCACTCTGGCTGGTTCTGCTCTCCATCCTGGCGAACCATAATGAAGAACGGCGTCGCGTGTCAGGCAACACGGCGCCGTTCTTCCTGCGGTTATGCTTCCTGCCATTCTCCTCTGGCGCTGTCATAGACCAGGCTCAGGCGACGTTCGGCGACGTGAACTCCGGCGAGGTGGAGTTCGCAGGTGTGAGGGTCGGCGCGCGGACTCATGAGCAGATTGCACGCGCTGGCGGCGGTCAGGCCGGTTGGACTCAGCCCGGCGAGCGGATCGCGCTGATGGTGCGCGCGGTCGTCGGAGAGGTGGTGCAGCAGGAGCAGGGCCAGGTTATAGCGGGTGGCGAGTTCGCGCAGGGGAACAAAGAAGGTCAGGGCGGCCTCGGAGAAGTTGCCCTGGCGAGTTCGCGAACCAGTTCCGCCGTCATGGCGCAGGGGTTGCACAAACTCCAGAGGATCGACGATCACCAGGCGCAAATCCTCCAGGCCGGCCATGGTGTCCTCCAGATCGGCCAGTCCGCCCTGGCGAAAGGGCGACCACTGAAAGGCCAGGTGAAAGGTCTCCGGCGAACTTTGCTGCCTGAGCAGGCTGGCCGCGCGTCCACGCACTTGCAGGGAGCTTTCGGCCAGGGCCAGGTAGAGGACGCGTCCCTGGCGCACAGGATAGCGGCGCAGAAAAGGCAGACCGCAGGCGATGCTCAGGCCAAGCTGATTGGCCAGCAGCGCCTTATCAACCGTAGCCGGACCGGCCAGCAGAGAGACGCCAACCGGCAGGAGTCCAGGCACAATCCAGTCAGGCTCGGCCAGCGGTTGCCGGAGCAGGAGAGGCAGACTGACAACCGCTGGCGGCACGCAGGCCGCGTCCAACGGCAGAGAAGAAGAAACTGGGGCGGAAAGAGAGGACGCGGTTGACGCGGCGTCCTCATTTCTCCGGGGAGTCATAGTAAAAGCCTTCGCTTTCCTTAAAACGGGATGGCGTATACTCATCCCGTCATGCCTTGCGATGACAAACTACGAGGCTTTCAGGCTACAGGCTCCTGGGCGACATATTCCGAGCCGGTAGTCTGGCGCGTAAGAACGCGCGCTATGTTTAGTATAAACAGGGCAGGCAAATTTTGGGGAAAGCGCGTTCGCGGGCGAAAGTCGCCACAGCGGCGGCGGGTTTGTCAGGTGCGGGACGTTCACCCGAATTTTCTGAGACACCGGTCCCCTGCTGATGTGATAGCTTGAAATTTTCGCCGAATGCTGCCATACTCCTATTGCAAGAAAGGGAAATCTTGCGAACGCTCAATTTGAGGAGAGGTTGCGGGCAGCGTTGGCAAGAAAAGCAAGTTCTGCACAGGCAGCGAGGCGCGTAGATGCTGACCAGATCGCAGGACAAGATTGGGAGGCGTTGATGCAACTCTGGCGCTATGGACGACCCCTGGAGTATCTGGGGCAGCGTTACCGGCTGGACGGCATGCTGGGCAGCGGCGGCATGGCTGATGTTTGCCTGGCCTGGGATGAGCGGGAACAGCGGCAAGTGGCGCTGAAGATTCTCAAGTCTGATGATCTGGACCAGGAGACGCTGAACCGCTTTATGAAAGAGGCGGCCCAGATCGCCCACTGGCAGCACCCGCATATTTTGCGTATTTACGAGCAGTTGCAGGTGGAATTGCTCGATGCCTCAACCGGCGCGGTACTCTTTTATATGGTCAGCGAATACGCGCGCGGTGGAGATTTGCAGAAGCGCCTGACTGCTGGCCGGCCTTTTCCCCTGGCGGCCACCTTCGCGCTCTTTCGCCAGCTTTGCAGCGCGGTGCAGTACGCCCATGAGCGCGGGGTGATTCATCGCGACCTCAAGCCGCTGAATATGCTCTTTCGGCGTCCCGCAACCGGCCCTGAAGAACTGGTGCTGAGCGATTTTGGACTGGCTGTGCAGGTGGATGCCTCCCATTACACCTTCGCGCGCGGCGGCACGCTGGCCTATATGGCGCCCGAACAGCTTCAAGGCAACGCGCAGCCGGCCAGCGATATCTTCGCGCTCGGCGTGATTCTCTATGTGCTGTGTACCGGCCATCTGCCCTTTCGCCGCACGTTGCAGGATATTCCGCGCATTGTGCAGGGCCAGATGCCGCTGCCCACACGGCCCGCGCTGCTCAATCCCGAACTACCGTCAGCGCTGGACGAGGTGATACTGCGCGCCCTGCGCGAGCTGCCAGCGGAGCGCTATGGCCAGCCGCGCGAGTTCTGGGAGGCCATCGAACTGGCCTTGAAGACGAACGCGCGCACGCTGCCCTTTGTTGCTTCCTCAGACCAGAGCGCCGGCCAGACCTGGCCATATGATGACGGCTCGGAGCAACCGCTGAGAAACCACCAGGCTGGCCGGCAGGGGCAGCCACCCGCCGCATCCTCCTCACTTCCCGGCGAGGACATGGCTGAGGTGGAGGAAGGGTCGGTATCTGCGCTGTGGATAGCAAGAGAGAAACAGAAAGCGTCACCAGTCCGCCTGCCCCTTCCTACTCATAGTATACTGATGTCTCCAAATCCAGCCGATGAAGACGGTCTGGAACAAATTGCGCCCGCAGCCGCCGCACCCGCGACCTGGCAATCCGCGCATGAGCG
>DASZXF010000614.1:0-1622 GCA_035546055.1 Ktedonobacteraceae bacterium | reverse complement strand
TGGTGAGGAAGGTGATGATATCCGCACATGAGACATTTCCTTTCCCCGGGTAAAGATGGCCAACTGGCTCGCTGCTGTGAGAAAGGACCAGCAGATTGTAACGCTCGGCTATCTCTATAAGGGGCGTCAGCAGGTCGGTATCACTCAAGCGATAACCCTGACCATGAGGCATGAGTTCTCCCAGACCCACCATACCAGCGCGGGCGCAGCGCTCAAGCTCGTAGACGGCCTGCTCGCCCGCTGTTGGCTGGAGGACTGCCAGGCCGTAAATGCGACCCGGATAACGGCGCATAGCTTCCAGGACATATGAATTGGTTTCGCGAATCAGGCCAGGATCGCTCCACCCGAACGAAAATGAAACCGAGGCATCTACCCCGGCCCCATCCATTTCCGCCACCAGGTCTTCCGCGCTGGCCATGCGCGCCTTTGGATTGCTATATAACTCTGCGAACCAGGGATCACGTTCGCAATAGCGCTCGCGCTGCTGGCAGATTTCTGGCGGAAAAATATGCGTATGAAAATCAATCAACATACTATACCTCTTTATTAGCGCCCTGCTCGTATGCTAAGCCCGGGTCCAGCCGCCAGGCAACCCCATCCGACGGCCATCCCATCTGCGCGTCATGCCTGATCTGCGGAACTGCTGGCAGCCTTTCTACCAGTTCAGCGACAGGCACTTCGAGAAACCGATGGTGTTGCCAGCATGCGCCAGAAACCGATCTCACTGAGAAGCGCCTGGAGTCAGGGAATATCGCCAGACCATGCTTCTCGCATAGGTATGCTCTGATTTTTTACCAGTCCGCCTCTCTTTCACCCATAGAGCTTTTCTTCCATCTTACCATGGCTCGGCGATAGGCGGACATAGCCAATGTACTGCTTTCAGACTCAGGCGAAGCAAATGGCGGCGATATCGCAGGTCGAACGGACGAAGTTTTCGCTATCGCTTCACTGCATAACGCTCTGGCTCGTAGCGCGCATTTACCTGCTGATAAAAGCAGGAGGAATCGCATCGGCCATCCAGATATCTTCATTGCCGAGATAGAATTTGACGCCCTGCCGGGATGCTTCCAGCGCGTCAATGCGCAGAATGACCGGTCTGCTGCTACGGCGTAACCCGACCAGGCGGGCCGTTTTTTCATCGGTGGAAAGGTGGACATACTGGCGATTCATCGATTTGAGTCCCTCGCGCAGAATGGCCTGCGCCGCCTGCGGCGTGGTTCCGTGATAGAGTACTGCGGGAGGTGTGGCTGCTTCTCTTTCGATGCGATCTGCCGTCGAATGTCCATAAAACGCGCGAATTTTGCCAGCGCGCATTTCAAAACGCTGTTTTGCCGACTCGGCCATAATACGTTCAATATCAGCCAGGCTAACGGGCCGTTGCGCACCGAAGCGCCTGCGCAGCGCGGCCAGCAGATCATCAACCGCTACCCATCCCTCGGCATCCAGCGTCAGACCATAATCCTCTGGTTTATGGCGCAAGGCATGAGCGATAGTTTTGCTCAATCTCACAAGATAATCATTCATGGGCATCTCCTGTTCTTCATAAGTGCCGAGCTATTATAACATGCGCATGTTATAATAGCTCGGCACTTGTAAATATATCAGTCATCCCCAATTTTACC
>DASZXF010000613.1:0-8753 GCA_035546055.1 Ktedonobacteraceae bacterium | reverse complement strand
CTCCATTCTACCATTCCACTCATGCTCGCATTCGTCAACAGAGTCCAAAAAGAGGGGGTGGGGCGCAACCAGCGCTTGAGGCCGCCTCAGAAACATTGGGGAGGACTCATTTTTCCCTGGGAGTGGGGAGGGGAAACGCGCCTGGCGGTGCTGGAAACCTTGGGGATGACTGATACAAAAGAGGGGCCGGGGCGCAATCAGCGCCTGGGGCCGCCTCAGAAACATCAGGGATGACCCATGAGTGATAGAGGGCGTTATTTAAACGCCGCGCAGAGCGACCTGTTCGTTGGTATCCTGATCTTCAATAGGAGGCTCGGCGGCGGGCCTGGAGGGGTCAGCCGAACCAGAGGCGCCGTTTTTGCGATCCTTGCGACCTTCGATGAGGACGTAAAGGGTCGGAACGAGCAGAAGCGTCAGGATGGTTGAAGAGGTCAGACCGCCGATGACAGTGATGGCCAGAGGAGCGGCGATGAAGCCGCTGTCTTTGCTCAGACCAAGGGCCATGGGCAGGAGAGCCAGGATGGTCGCGATGGCGGTCATGAGGATCGGACGCAGGCGGCGGCGTCCGCCTTCGATCACCGCTGTACGCGCATCCATGCCCTGCTGGCGATACTGGCGCACCAGGTCAAGCAGAACGATGGCGTTGGTGACGACAATCCCGACCAGCATGAGCAGACCGATCAGCGAGGGCGCGCCCAGTTCCGTGTGCGTGGCCAGCATGAGGATCAGCGAACCCGTCCCGGCGAAGGGGATAGAGATCAGCAGAATGAGCGGCTGAGCCAGGCTACGGAAGGTCGCCACCATGATCAGGTAGACCAGGATAATGGCGATGACCAGGGCGAGTCCGAGGCTGCTGAAGGCCTGCGACTGGCTCTCAGCCACGCCAGAAGTGACGATGCTCGCACCAGCCGGCAGATGTAAAGCCTTGATCTGCTGATCAATCGCCATGGTCACACTACCCACATTGTCGGTCGTGGCGGTGGCGCTGACCGTCGCGGTTCTCACACCGCCAACATGGGTAATCTGCGTCGGACCCAGAGTCGATTCGATATCCGCGACATCGCCCAGCGTTACAACACCGCTTGCTGTCTGTGCCACCACCAGCTGCTTCAGACCATCGATGGTTGTTGGCGGTGTCTCGGTCAGACGCAATTCAACTTTTTCCTGTTGTCCGTCGAAGTTGACAGTCATAACAGGAATATTGTTATACAGGCTGGCCAGTGTCTGCACCACAGTCTGAGCGGTGAGACCCTTTTTGGCCGCTTTCTGCGGATCAACCTTCACATCAATCAGCGGCGCGGCGGCGGCCAGGTTGCTGCTGATGTTGGTGATGTTGTCCACTTTCTTAAAGGCATCCAGCACGAGCTGTGTAGCCTGTTCGAGCGTGGCCTGGTCAGGCGCCTGCACATTCACCGAGACACCGGAGCTATTAAAACCGCCTGAAGTAGCCGAAAGCTGAAGCTTACCAACATCTTGCAGACCGTCCAGGCGCTGCTTGAGATCGTTCTGGAAAGCGTTCTGGTCGGCATTGGGATCAGTGGTAATCGCGAAGCTGGCGCTGTTGCTGCCACCAGCACCGCCCTGTAAAGACGCGAGGCCGCCAGAACTGCCGATGCTGACCTGATAGTGCTGAACAGCAGGCATCATATCCTTCAGCACATTCTCGACTTGCTGAGCCGCCTTGTCGGTCACGGCCAGACTGGTGCCTACAGGCAAAGTCTGAGTGATTGAGTACGTATTCTGCTGAGAAGCACTGAAGAAGTTCGTGCCCAGGAGGGGAGCCAGCGCGAGAGAACCGATAAAGATCAAGAGGGCCACGATCAGCGAAATGGTCTTGTGACCCGTCACCCAGCGCACAGCCGGAACATAGCCGCGCTCCAGAAATGTCTCTTTTTCGTGGGCCGAACTGGATTTCGCATCTGCTTTCGCTTTCGGCGCTTTGAGGAACCAGTAGGCCAGGACTGGAATAAGGGTCAAAGCTACCAGCAGCGAAGCCAGCAGAGCCACGGTGACAGTTATCCCAAATGGTCCAAAAACCTCACCGATCAGGCCGCCAGTGAGGGCAATGGGCAGGAAGACCGCCACAGTCGTGATCGTCGAGGCGGTCACGGCTCCGGCCACTTCTTTCACCGCAGTGATAATGGCTGTGCGCTTTTCCTCACCCTGGCCCAGATGACGATAGATATTCTCCAATACAACAATCGAGTCATCGACCACGCGTCCAACGGCGATGGTCATGGCGCCGAGGGTGAAGAGGTTGAGCGAGAGTTTGCCAATCGCCAGGGCGATGAGGGCGATGACGATTGACACCGGAATAGAGATGGCCGTGACCAGGGTTGAGCGCAGGGAGAGGAGAAAGAGCAGGATGACCAGAATGGCGAAGCCTGCGCCGATCAAGCCCTCGCGCACCAGGCCGCTCACAGCGCTCGTGACCTGGGGAGCCTGGTCGGAGACGACAGTCAGGCTCGTGCCATGACCGAGTTCATTTTCCAGCGAAGTGAGCTTGTCGCGGACAGCATTCGAGATGTTGACGGTATTGCCATCAGCGGTCTTGGTGATCGAGATGCCCAGGCTGGGCTGACCATTGGTGCGCGTCAGCGAAGTCGGCTGGGTAAAAGTCTGCTCTACATGCGCGATATCGCTCAGTTTATACTGATGGGGCACAGTTTTGCACTGGCCAGTGGCAAGCTGAACCTGCGTACAGGGGGGAACGATAATCGTTCCCATCACCGGGAAATCCTCCAACTGTTGAAGGCTGGTGAATTGATTTCCGGCACTGATGACATAGGTTTTGCCCTCATCGTCATTCGTAACCTGGCCAATCGGACTATTCCCATTGTCAGCCGCGAGTTGTGTAAGCACGCCCTGTGGTCCCATGAGGCTGGCCGGGCTAATACCAGCGGCAAGCATCTTTTTCTGATCGGGCGTAATCAGAATGATCGGATCTCTGACGCCGGTGACGTTCACCTGAGCCACGCCATCGATGCCGCTGAGGGCGGGCACAACTTTGGATTTCAACTCAACCGCCAGCGCGGCGTCGTCTTCCTGGGAGGTGGCGGCGATCTGAATGACCGGCAGGGAGTCGATGTTAAAGGTCCGCACCTGGGGCGTCACGCCGGAAGGCAGATTGGATTGAATACTGCTGATCTGCTGCTGAATCTTCTGGCTGGCCTGATCGAGATCCACGCCAAAATTGTAGGAGATGAGAACAATTGACATCCCCTGATTGGAATACGAGGTGATTGACTCGATATCTGGCAATCCCTGGATGCTCTGCTCCAGAGGATCGGTGACGTTCTGTTCAACAATGGACGGCGAGGCACCAGTGTACATGGCCGAAACCGTCACGATGGGAAATTCCAGCGAAGGGTAGAGCTCCTGCTTGAGGGAGGGAATGATCCAGCCCCCGATGAGCAGAATGGCTATGGTTGCCAGCGCTACCAGGCTGCGATTCGCCAGGCTCATCCTGGATAGAAAAGACATAGCAATCTCCAAAGATAGGTATATACATCAGTTTAAAACCAAAAAAGGGCGATGCTGGCCACCAGAGCAGAAAAAAGGGTCATCATCTTTCCCTCTGAGTCGTTCGCCCGCAACACAGGACAACTTCTCTATAGCGCGAGATCGAGCCAGGCAGAGACACCGACCCGGCGGGCGCCTGTCCACCGCGCGCTCTGGACCATGCATACGATGAGACTCACCAGCGAGATCTTGCACATTGCATTAAACTATGCAAAGCTTACACTATGAGCCATGAACTGTCTTCAGGGAAATCCCTGATGTCTATTCCGCTGCTATTTTTTACAATCAGGATGCAGACCCGGCCATGCGTGGCCAGGGCTTGCTGCTGTTCAGCTATGCGCTGGTTCTACACCGGATAACGCGCACCATGGCCAGAGGCAGTTACAGCTAAAGCAGGCAAGATATGGCAAAAATGACGCATTTCTCATCTTTCGCAAAATGGCATACCTTTTTCACGATCCGCTGGCTGGTCATTCTGGCCGGGCTGGCCATTCAGCTGATTGCTCTCGGTGTGGTGCTGGCGAATCTGGATAGGCCCGCCGGGGCCGATATTACGCTGACTCCGGTGGCTGGCAGTCCGGGGGTTTGTCAGGTGGTGGCTCTGCGCCCCTTTAGCGATCCCTGGGTGCGCGGTTTGCAGGCGGATCTTCAGATAAGAATCGAAGGGGCTTCTCCTGAGCATCCGTGCGCGATTACCACGCCGAAGCTCACGATTGATGTGGTGGGTTTGCCAGCCTCGGCGCACGCGCTGGAAACCACTGTACTGCCGGCCCCGGTTGATTTTCTGGACCTGGCGCTGGTCCTCTGCCTGGCTAGCATTTTCAATGTGACAGGCATCGCGATTTTTCTGCGCAGCCAGAATCGTCCGCTGGCCCGCATTACGTACACGCTTTTCTCCTGTACGGCCCTGATTCTCTGCCTGCTCAATTTGCGCGGGGCGGATTATTTCTGGTTCAACTTACTGGGCTTCACCATCGCTATGCTGACACGCGGACTATCGGTGACCTTTGTCTGCCTGTTCGCTTATCCCATTGAGGCCAAACAGACGCGGCGGCGTCCGCTGCTGTTGCCCTATCTGCCGCTGCTGGCGGGGGTGGTCATGGCCGTTTGCAGTCTTTTTATGTCCATCATGCCGATTTCATGGCGCCTGACTTTTATGGGGCTGGGCCTGATTTACAACGCGGCCTGCGTGCTGGTGATCATCGGTGTGGTGGCCTGGGGTCTGCGCCGGCTGACCCACCAGGAGCGGAAGTTTGTGCGCATGGTCGTGGTCGGACTGATGTTTTTGCTGATCCCGCTGATCCTCAACCTGGATATCATCAAAACTGACGCCGTGACGCAAACCAGTTTGATCCGCCTGATCCCCATTCCCCTGGCGGTGCTGCCTCTCGCCTGCGATTACGCGCTGTTTCGTCAGCATTTGCTGGGCACAACCAGTATGCTGAGCCGTAAGGCCATGCGCGGACTGCTCTGGCTGCTGCTGGCCAATGCTTTTCTCTTTCCCAGCATTATTCTCTTACGTGTGCTCAACACCCTGCATATCACGCAGGAGAGCATGGATTATGTCTACGGGGCATTGATCCTGGTCAACCTGATCTGTTTTCCGCTGCTCTGGAGCAAGGTGCGCGATGCGGGCGACCAGGTTTTCTACCAGGATTTTTACGAGTATAACCGTTCGCTGCGCGATCTGAGCGCGGCGCTGACCCATCTCCAGGGGATTGAGCAGATCAGCGACTTTATGCTGCCGCGCCTGGCCAGGCTGCTCAACGCGACCGAGGCCGGTTTGCTTCTGCGCACTTCACCTCACAAGAATGGCCTGGCAACGCTGAGTATGTCGCCAAAAGCGGACGCTGGCTGGCGCCTCTACCGTCACATTTCGCCGAAGAATCGCCAGGTCAGTCACGCTTTGCCCAATGGCTTGCCCGGCGAGCGCCTGATCGGCATCGCCAATCTTGCCCTGACTCACCTCAACCAGGCTTCGCCGGAACCCCTGCTGCTGGATGGGGTGCTGCTCCTGGCGCTCTACGATGGAGATCGCTGTAGCGGCTTTCTCTACCTGGGAGCCAAGCTGAATCTGGAGCTGTACAACAAAGAGGATCGCAGTTTCCTGAGCACGCTGGCCTCACAGCTTTCGGTGCTGGAAGTGAACAGCCGTTACCTGGAACAGGCGCAGGCCGATGCTCAGCAGATGGCCGCGCTGACCCATCGCGTGATTTCGGCGCAGGAGGAGGAGCGCCGGCACCTGGCGCTGGAATTGCACGATGAGGCACTGCAGCAGGCCATGCTGGTGGTGCGCCAGCTCTCTGACGCCAGCAATATGGCCGAGGTCGCGGAGGTAATGCCGCTGGCCCGCTCGGTGGTCTCCAGTCTGCGCCAGACCTGCCTGGAGCTGCGTCCTCCGCTGCTGGACGAGTTGGGACTGGCCGAGGCCTTTCGCTGGCTGGCCGGTCAGATGGAGGAGCGCAGCGGCGGGCAATTGAGCATTCACATCACCTGCCAGGGGGACTGGTTTACCCGCCTGCCCGCCGATGTAGAGCTGGCCTTTTATCGCGTCGGCCAGGAGGCGCTCTCCAACGTGCTCAAATACGCGCGGGCCAGCCAGGTTGCGTTGCGCTTGAGGCGCGAGGATAACGATACAGTCGCGCTGCTGATCGCGGATAATGGGCGCGGCCTGCAACAGCGGCGGCCCCTGGCGGAAAATCTGGGTCTGGCGGGTATGCACGAGCGCATGGCGGCCATTGGCGGCAGTCTCCAGATGCGCAGCAGTTCGGGGCGCGGCGTCGTCATTCGCGCGCTCTATCCTCCAGCGCGGGCAGCCGCCAGCCCGCGCCAGGCAACATCCATCTTGAGCAGACTGGAGAACCAGCCGGAACCCGCGTTCGTCTGGGAGGGAATGCGCGCATGAGAGAAAATGAGCAGACCATGCCTTCGCACCCCATCAGCGTCGTCCTGGTGGATGACCATACGATGATGCGCGAAGGAACGCGCAAGCTGCTGGAAGAAGATCCCGATATCAGAGTCATTGGCGAGGCCCACGACGGGGTGGAGGCGCTGCCCCTGTGCAGACAACTCCAGCCGCGCGTGATCGTGCTGGACATCGCCATGAAAAGGATGAATGGCTTCGGCGTGGCGCAGGAGCTTTTGCGAGAGGGCGAGCGTCAAACAGCTCCCGCCATTCTCATCCTGACCGCCTACGACCAGATCGCCTATGTGCAGGCTATGCTGCGCCTGGGTGTGCGGGGATACTGGCTGAAAAGCGCGCGCGGCAGCGAGATTCGCCAGGCGGTGCATGATCTCGCGGCAGGCAGACGCAGCCTCGACCCGGAGGTTAGTCGCATGTTGCTGGCCGAAAAAGATGAGATCCGCAGCGGTGAGGCGGAGCCATTAACCGCGCGCGAGTTGGAGGTATTGCGCCTGGTTGTGCAGGGTGTGCGCAATGGAGAGATCGGACAACGCCTCTCTATTTCCATCAAAACGGTAGAAACGCATCTGACCAGTATTTACGGAAAACTGGGCGTGCAATCGCGCGCCGAAGCTATCGCGCTGGCGCAAAAACGTGGTCTGCTGCTGAGCGAGTGAGCAGCGCCTCCATTAAGAAGGACGGCGGCAGGCGGAACAGTGGCCGAAAAGGGTGATCGAATGGCCCTCGATAGAGAAATCGGTCAGGGCGCTGAGCTGAGCAAACTGCTCAGGGGAAATGCACACATCCACATCGACCACGCGGCGGCAGGAAACGCAGGTCAGATGGTGATGATGCTCATCGCCGCCACAGACGCGGTAGCGGTGCGTGCCATCGGCAAACTCAACGCGATCAAGCAAACCGGCATTGACCAGCATCTCCACGGAGCGGTAGACCGTGGCCCGGCCCAGGCGCGGCTCCCGCTGGCGCAAATCCTGCCACAGATCGTCCATCGAAAAATCTCCGCCGCTTTGCGCCAGCTCTACCAGGCGTTCAGCAATCAACCGGCGCGGACGAGTATTACGCTGGCATTCCTGCTCAAACACGGCGTAAATTTTCTCAGCAATCACGAGTGGATATCCTTTCTCCTGGCAGGGGCAAATCATGTATCGCATTTGTATGGTTGTATTTTACCACAAAGGGGAAAGCCATGGGCGGCTGGTTATGAACGAGCGATGCCGCGCACACATGGCACGCGGCACCGCGCGGACGCACAGGTGCAGGCTCAATGGGTGGCGAGAACGCCGTGATCGTCGCAGTGATTACCATGGCAGTGATGCAATTTGCCTTCACAGAGGTAGTCAACATGATCTCCATGCGGGACACGCTCATCACCCGCAGCCTGATGATCGCAGGTGCAGGCAAGCGGCAGGCAAGTCGCGGGATTCGTCTCGTCGATTGAGATGACATGATCTTCGTATTGATCTCCCCGGCGATAGTGCAGATGACCATCATGCAGATAATCGACATGGCCATTGTGGATAACGGCCACGTGACCACATTGCTGACCATGCACATGGGTATGTTCGCCGGCATGAGCAGGATATTGCATAGCGGTTTCCTTTCATAGCACATCGATACCATCTCTTTTTCAGCCAGACCAAGCATAGAGCATGAGTTCAAGCAGAACAGATCCAGCAGCCTTCCCTGGCCATCCTCAAGCAGTCCTCCAATCCGCCATGCGCTCCTCCGGCAACGTCAGCACTGGCTGAACAGAAACGCTCAGCGCGGCTGAAACGGCGAGCGAAACAGGAGACTCCCCGCACACAGGCCAGCCGCTTGCAGCGGTTCGCTATGCTGTCTGTAAAGACGCGCTCGCCCATCCATGAAACGCGAATCACCCGCCTCTCGTGAATGGAGAGAATTGTCCTCTCTCCTGCCCGGATGTGGAGTAGACTGACTGAAAAAGGAAATCTTCTATGCAAAAAGCAGATATCAAGCAGGCATTCAGCAAAGCGGGCCTGCAGGCGCGCATTCCGGCCATTGACCGCCTGGTGCGGCCCTCCATTCGTTTGCGTGCCACGCCGGTTGAAGAAAGTACCCTGGTTGCAGGCGCCTCCAAACTGGGCGGGCATCCCGATCTGCCAGAGAAAGTCGCCTGGCCAGGTGCGCGGAATGTCCCCCTCTCATTTCTCGCCCAGATTCGTCTGAGCGACGTTCAGCCGTTCGACAGCGAGCATCTGCTACCTCCACAGGGAACGCTCTGGTTTTTCTATGATGCCCGGCAGGAAACCTTCGGTGAGCAACCAGAGGATCGCGCTGGCTGGTCCAT
>DASZXF010000612.1:0-2115 GCA_035546055.1 Ktedonobacteraceae bacterium | reverse complement strand
CGTTTTGCGGAAATGCGTTATAATCGGCCCAGGCAAGTTATCCTGAGATCAGAAAAACGAAAACCAATGCGCGAAGAAATGAGTTCCCAGACCAGAACCTTTGCGGTCGCCACGCTTGGTTGCAAGGTCAATCAGGCCGATAGCGAGGCCATCAGCGAGCAGATGAGCGCCGCTGGCTTTGTGCAACGCGAATTTAGCGAGGCCGCCGATATCTATATCGTCAATACCTGCACCGTTACTCACCTGGGGGATCGCAGCTCACGGCTGATGATCAGCCAGGCCCACCGACGCCAGCCGGAATCCCTGCTGGTCGTGACCGGCTGCTATGCCGAGCGCAATCCTGACGGGGTGGCGGCTCTGCCCGGCGTGGATCTGGTCATCGGCAATCAACAGAAAGATGCGCTGGTTGACACCATTCGAGCGTATCGCCGGGATGAGGCGCCAGGTGAGGCCAGCGAGCAGACTCGGGTTCTCATGCCTGCGGTTGGGGAAACGCGCCCGCTGTTGCCCATCTTCGGCGCGCAGGAACAGCATATCGGCAGTGATATCGCGCTGGCCCTCGACCTCAGCGAAGCCGAGCCGCAGCCCGACAACCCCGAGCGCACTCCGCTGCTCACTGAGAGCGCAGCTCCAGGTCTGGCCACTCACGCGCAACTGCATACACGTACCCGCGTACAGATGAAGGTGCAGGATGGCTGTGATAATCGCTGCACCTATTGCATTGTGCCCTATGTGCGCGGCGGCTCGCGCAGTCGGAGCATTCAGGCCGTGGTTGAGCACGTGCAGCGCAAAGTGCGCGCGGGCTTTCAGGAGATTGTGCTGACAGGCATCCACCTGGGCGATTATCATCCCGCCGGCGACGAGCAGCGCGACCTGGGCGATTTGATCGCGGCTCTCCTGGACGAGACCGAAATCAGGCGCATCCGTGTTTCCTCGTTGGAGCCGGAGGATTTCCGCCTGGAGTGGCTGGAACTCTGGCGCAATCCGCGTATGTGCCGCCATTTCCATCTACCCATGCAGAGTGGCTCGGATGCCATCTTGCGCCGTATGGCGCGCCGCTATAACAGCGCCCGCTATCGCGAAATTATTACCACCGCCCAGCGCGTCATTCCCGGCGTGGCGATCAGCACCGATATCATCACCGGCTTTCCCGGCGAAAGCGATGACGATTTTGAACTGACCTATCAACTGGCGAGCGAGTTACATTTCGCTAAAGCCCATGTCTTTCGCTTTTCCCCGCGTCAGGGCACGCCTGCCGCGCGCATGAAGGGCCAGGTCAAAGACGAGGTGAAGAAGGCCCGCAGCGAGCGCCTGCTGGCTCTCAACGAGAACCATGCCCGTGTCTTCCGCCAGCGTTTCCTGGGCAGCGAGATGGATGTACTGATTGAGGGACGCAAGCATGGCCGCTGGGAAGGCCTGACCGATAACTATCTGCGCGTGGAGCTTGAGCAGAGGCCTGATGTGGCGGGCACAGAACAGGAGAAAGACTGGCAGAACAGGCTGGTCAGGGTGCGCCTGGATAGCCTGAGCGACGATGGTATTCTGGGTACTTTGATCGACTGAAAGGGGCTCACAGGCTGGCACACGATGATTATTCGACCTATGCGCCTTGAGGATGTGCCCGGTGTTGCGCGCGTTCACGCCCGCACCTGGCAAACGACCTACCGGGGCATTATTCCTGACGATTACCTGGCCGCGATTCAGGAAGAAGAATGGCAACAGCGCTGGCTGCCTGCTTTTCAGCAGCCTCAGCCCGATAGATTCGCCTATGTGGCGGAAAGCGAAGAGAACGGCGAGATTGCCGGCTTTGTCAGAGGCGGTCCGACGCACTACCCCGATCTGCCGTATAGCGGAGAACTCTACGCGATCTACATTTTGCAAACATACCAGGGGCGCGGTCTGGGGCGCCGCCTGGTGCGTGCCCTGGCCTGCGACTTCCAGCGCATCGACCTGGCTGAAATGCTCCTGTGGGTTTTTGAGGCAAATACCTCCTCGCGCCGCTTTTACGAGGCTCTGGGTGGGCAGCTTGTCAGGACCAACTCCTTTGAGATCGGCGGCGTCTCACTCAATGAGTGTGCCTATGCCTGGACCGATCTCGGTCCTCTGCTGCTGGAT
>DASZXF010000611.1:0-6922 GCA_035546055.1 Ktedonobacteraceae bacterium | reverse complement strand
GCCATCCTATTCTACAAGGATACAGGCCAGAGCGCCTGCATCTTCCTCTAAAAGAATCGTAACATATAGTGTGTAGAGATGGAAGCACAGCTATCAGATCCAATCATGCCTCTTTTCTCTGCTGCTGTGCTTTGTAAGGAGACCACACATGCTGGCGGTTGCCGCGAGCAGTAAAGCTTGGAGAACTCTACCTTTACGGAAAGCGGGCGAGGGAGAACGCTTGCAGCAAGGGGGGTGTTTGTCCTGTGATTGCTCTCTATTGTGCATCACAGAGGACAAACAAAACAATGCCCTGCTTCTTCAAGCCAGGGGGAAGATGTTGCCATTGGAAAAGTCACCGGAAGCGGCCCTCTTGCGGTGAGACGTTTTCCAGGGGGATCATCATGCGGGATGACCAATAATGCTGCAAGGAAAGGCGGACATTTGGGATATTCCGCGTTTTTGGGCTGGCTGTGGCAGAGAAAAAGGCTTCTCATCTCGCGGGATGAGGAGCCTTTTTCTCTTGTATCAGTCTGTGGACAACTGGCTTGTTGTCGTGGTGGACGGGAAGCGCTGCTTAGAAATCGCCGCTGGAGCCACCGCCGCCGAAGTCGCCGCTGGAGCCGAAATCGCCGCCGCCGAAACCACCGCCGCCGAAGTCGCCGCTGGAACCGCCGCCGAAATCGCCGCCAAAACCGCCACCGAAATCGCCGCTGGAGCCACCGCCGAAATTGTCGCCCCCACCTGAGTAGTCTTCGTGGCGGCGTTCTTCGCGCTCACCGGCCTCTTTACCCAGCTCGTAGCCAAGAAAACCGCCGGCGGCGGCGCCCAGACCACCGGCCATCCAGGGATTCATGCCATTTCTCTGGGGATAGCCGGGGCCGTAGTTCTGATTATAATTTGGCGGATAACCGGCGTCATAATTGGGATTGACATAGCCCCGGTTGCCGGTAAATGTGTTGCCACGTCTGCGGAACAGACGGGTGAAAAGGAACAGCAGACCGCCGATGATGACCAGACCCACCAGGCAGGCGATGACTGTGCCTAACGCGCTCGCGCCGCTGCCGCCGGTCTGTGACTCTCCGCCGCTGCTACTGCTGGAACCGGTTGAGCCGAGCGTACTTTCCAGCGAGCGAATACTGCTGATGGTCGCCGCTGTGTAGTCGCCAGACTGGCTCTGGTAGGTATTGACAAAGGCGTTTTTCGCGCTGGTCGCCCCGCCGTTGCCCAGCGGCACACTTTTGCCGTAGGTCACGGCCATATGGTGCAGATTGGTGCTGATCGAAATCACAATCAGGTCGCTGCTCGTCACATGGCTCGCGGCCCGCTGGTCAAAGCTGCTCGTAGAGCCGTTAAAATTGTTGACTGTGTAGATCGAGAGTGGATATCTCAAGGTAGAGGCGGCATCGCGCACGCGGCCCTGATCGAGAACGCCCGCCTGATCTGAGATATTAACAGAACTCGCGAACGCGGGCAGGGCGAGCAGCACGAAAAGAGCCAGCGCGCATATGCTCGCCAGCGCTCCTCGCCGCCACAATTTGCGCGAGAGTGATTTTCCCTGGTTGCTCATTTCATCCTCTTTCCAATGCAGGAATGGTTTGCATTGCTCTACTGATAATACGAGAGCACCCGCGCTAAAGTGAACGTTTTCCCTCGGTGAAAATGCCTACAGCCGTGCTTTTTGGGGGGACGCGCCGGCGACAAGCGCGGAGGGACAGAGCAAAAAGCTGAGGACCGGCTGGCAACGCGTCAGTTTGCTCTGCCTCCCGCTGAAGATGAGCTATCTGGCGGTTGAGCCGCCGTCAATGGGGATCACCTGGCCGGTGATATAGCTGGCGCCCTCCGAGGCCAGGAAGAGGACGCTGGGGGCCAGCTCGCCGGGTTTGCCGATGCGCCCGAGCGGACTGGTTCTGGCTACCTGTTCTTCCGCGCCTTTAGCCAGCAGACCCTCGGTCAGCCTGGTGCGGAAGAAGCCGGGGGCCAGGCAGTTCACCCGCACGTGGCGCGGACCCCACTCGACGGCCAGGGCGCGGGTGAGGTTGATGATGGCGGCCTTGCTGGCGCTGTACCCGATAAAGTTGACCTCGCCCCCGCGCAGGCCGGCAATCGAAGCCATGTTGATGATCACCCCCTGCTCGCGTTCCAGCATGTGCCGTCCGACCTGCTGCGAGACAATAAAGGTGCCGCTGACATTGGTATCGATGACCTGTCGCCAGCGCTCCAGCGGCATCTGCTCAGCCGGCGTGGCCCAGACCTGGCCGGCGTTGTTCATCAAGATATCTATTTTGCCGCAGGTAGCGATAGCCTGCTGCACGACCTGTCCCACCGAGGCCGGGTCGGTCACATCGCAGGTCAGCGCCAGCACCCGGATGCCCAGGTCGCGCAAATGCTGTTCCGCCTCCTTGAGCCACTGTTCGCGCCTGGCCGTAATCACCACCGCCGCGCCCGCGCGTCCAAACGCCTCGGCGATCTCCAGCCCCAGTCCGCGCGAGCCGCCGGTGATCAGCGCCACTTCTCCGCTGAAGTCAAACTGCACAGTACCCATAAAATCCTCCTGATCGTTGCAAACATCGTTGTTCCATCGCCTTGATTGAGCTTTTCTCAGTATATCATGCCAGATCGGCTGCGCAGTTCGTCCTCACGCGCCTTGACTGCTGAGCTACGTGCGTCGTATCATCGAGCTATCACTATTCATCTTGACCATCAAGTTTTTGCTGCAGAGCATAGAATGAAGGTTTGCGCGTGCGACAAAAGGAGAGCGGAAAACCGCTGGCCGGGGATCAGTTGATTGAACATGGAGATGTTGACGGAGTTCGCGAGGAAGGCGCGGAGCGGCATGACGCCTACCGGGCTTTGCGCTATCGAGATTTTCGCCTCTTGCTGGTCGGGGCATTCCTGGTCTTTTTCGGTCAGCAGATGATCACCGTGGCCCTGGGCTGGGAGCTTTATCTACGTACCGATTCGGCGCTGGTGCTGGGAGGCGTTGGCCTGGCCCAGGTCATTCCCTTGATCGTGCTTTTTTTGCCCGCCGGCTATGTCGCGGATCGCTATAACCGCAAGTATATCGCCTTTCTTTCCATGCTGGTGCTGGTGCTGGCGGCGGCAGCCCTGGCCACGCTCTCCTATCTGCGCGGGCCGCTGCTGCTGATTTACGGCTGCCTGGTGGTGATCGGTAGTGTGCAGTCTTTTTACCGTCCCGTCAGCGCCACCCTGGTTTCGCAGATTGTGCCCGAGCGGGATTTCGAGAACGCCACCACCTGGCGCAGCAGCACCTCGCAACTCTCGGCGGTGCTCGGCCCCGCCTCTGGCGGTTTTCTGATCGCCCTTTTTCACGGCGCGACCCTGGTCTACGTGCTGAGCGGCTGCACATTTCTGGTCTTCGCCATCCTGCTCCTCTTTATGCGTCTGCGTCCACAGGAGCGCCCGGTTGGTTCGGCGCGCAGACTGGGGGCGCTGGTGGAAGGCGTGCGTTTCCTGGGGCGCACCCAGGTCATGCTGGCGGCCATTACCCTGGACCTCTTCGCCGTGTTGCTGGGGGGAGCGACCAGTCTGCTGCCGATTTTTGCGCAGGACATCTTGCACGTCGGGCCGCTCGGTCTGGGCTGGCTCCAGGCTGCCGATTCGCTGGGCGCGGTGTGCATGGCGCTCACCCTGGCGCAGCGGCCTCCCCTCAAACATGCCGGGCGCACGCTCTTGCTGGCGGTGAGCGGCTTTGGTCTGGCGACCATCATATTTGGCCTCTCCCACTGGTTCTGGCTCTCCTTTCTCATGCTCTTTATCCTGGGCGGACTGGACAACATCAGTGTGGTCGTGCGCTCAACCCTCTTGCTGGTGCGCACGCCGGATGCCATGCGCGGACGCGTCAGCGCGGTCAGCTCCCTTTTTATCGGTACCTCGAATCAACTGGGCGGCTTTGAATCCGGCCTGACCGCGCAATTGTTCGGTCCGCTTCCCTCAGTGGTTTTCGGCGGCCTCGGGACCATCGTGGTTGTCTTGTTGATTGCCTGGATCTGGCCCGAAATGCGCCGCCTGGGCTCGCTGCGCGAAAATGCAGCCGAATCCCTATGACGGTAGGATAAGACGGCTGCCGGAGCGTGATATCACGTCTCCGGCAGCCAGATAGCTATGCTTGCAGCAGAGAATGGTAGAGGGCCAGGGCTGCTTTCCTGCTCGTCGTCTGGCGCACAGCCTGTTTCCAGAGGGCGTAGCGCTCCGGCAGACAGGTCGCGCAGGGACGGTAGCCCGCCGCGATGGCGCTCTGCTCGTCCGCGAAGAAGACGCGGTGCTTGACATAATATCCCCTGGCGATCCAGTGGCGCGCGCCGGGGCAGTCGAGGCGCCCGTAGCCCCGGTTCTTTCTGTGTCCGCCCAGCGTGCCCGGCGTCGGACTGAGATACTGTTTGCCGTCGGCCCCGATGAGTTTGTAGGTCTTCACGCTTTTATGCCTTTGCGGGACAGGAGGGTATATCCCTCGTGTTGCAGGAGCCATTGTTTGCGCTCAAGGCCGCCCGCGTAGCCGGTGAGCGAAGCATCGGAGCCGACGACGCGATGGCAGGGCAGAACGATGGCGACCGGGTTGAGCGCGTTGGTCGCGCCCACCGCGCGGTAAGCCGTAGGCTTGCCCAGGGACGCGGCCAGCTCGCCGTAAGACATCGTCGTGCCGGGTTGAATCGTGCGTAAGGCCTGCCAGACCTTCTGCTGGAAGTCCGTCCCGCCGGTGCTGACCGGAATGGTGTCCAGGCAGCTATAATCGCCGGCAAAGTAGCTGGCGAGCTTATCGCGTATGCCCTGCGGATTCTCCTCCGCGACCAGGGCGAAGGTTCCGTAACGGCGCCGGAGCAGGGTTCTCGTGCGCTGCTCAAATTCCTCGAAATCGAGCGCGCACAGATGCTCGCCATCAACCGCCAGGAAAATCGTCCCGATTGGGGAGTCGAACCGATCATAGTGCAAAGTCTTCATCGCTGTTTCCTTCCTCGCAAGAGAACATTTTTTCTTGCTCACATTCTATCCTGACCAGGGCGGTGATGCTGGCGGTTTTCGGACATTATCGCGGTTGCCGCCCGTCTGATGACGGATGATTGACAGGTTAATGATGTCCGAAAACCGCTAGCACAAACAGTTTTTTTGTTCTAAGATAGAGGCAGCCACACACCGTATTTTCAAAAATTGCTTCTGCCACAGGATAGAGATAATGGAAACCACACGCATACATGAAGATTTCGAGCGCTGCTATCGGGCTATTTGCAGCCGCGATGCCCGTTTTGATGGACAGTTTTTTACCGCTGTGACCACCACGGGCATTTATTGTCGGCCCATCTGTCCGGCGCCGACGCCTCACGCCAGTCATGTGCGCTTCTATGCGTGTGCGGCGGCGGCGGAGGCCGCTGGCTTTCGCGCCTGCCGCCGCTGCCACCCGGAGGCCAGTCCCGGTTCTCCCGCCTGGAATGTACGCGCTGACCTGGCGGCGCGTGCGCTGCGTTTAATCGCCGAAGGGGTGGTGGATAGCGAAGGCGTGGCCGGCCTGGCGAACCGTCTGGCCGTGAGCGCGCGCCATCTGCATCGCGAACTGCTGGCCGAAGTGGGGGTTGGTCCGCTGGCCCTGGCCCGCAGCCGGCGGACACAGACCGCGCGTCTGCTGATTGACCAGACCGGCCTTTCCCTGGCCACCATCGCCTTTACCGCCGGCTTTGCCAGTGTGCGCCAGTTCAACGACTCCATGCAGGAAGCCTTTGGCTGTCCGCCCTCGGCCTTCCGGCGCCGGGTGCAGCCGGATCGCGTCGGCGATGGCAGATTGACCCTGCGCCTGCGCTATCGTCCGCCTTTCGCTGGCGCCTCTCTGCTGACATACCTGGGGCAGCGAGCCTTGCCCGGCGTCGAAGAGGTCGCGCAGGGGCGTTACCGGCGCACAGTTGTTTTGCCCAGGACCAGCGGCATCATCGAACTGGAGCCACTGACCGAGGCCAATGCTGTGCTGGTACACCTGCAACTGAGCGAACTCAGCGATATCAATTTGCTGGTCCAGCGCTGCCGTCAGATCTTCGACCTTGACGCCGATCCCCAGGCCATTTGCGACGTGCTGGGGGCTGATCCCCTGCTGGCCCCCTTGCTCGCCACCCGGCCCGGTCTGCGCGTCCCCGGAGCCTTCAACGGTTTTGAACTCGCCGTGCGCGCCATTCTGGGCCAGCAGGTCTCCGTTGCCGGCGCCAGAACCCTGGCCGGGCGCATCGTCAGGGTAGCAGGGGAGCCGCTGGCCAATCCTCTCGGCGCCCTGACCCATACCTTTCCCACGCCCGCCGCCCTGGCCGAGGCCAACTTGAGTGGTCTTGGCATCACCGGCAGCCGCATCACCGCCCTGCACGCCCTGGCGCAAAGTCTCGCGCGCGGCGAACTGGTTCTGGATCACAGCGCCGAACGCGAGCGCACCGTCGAGCAACTGCAAAAGCTGCCGGGCATCGGCGCCTGGACCGCCTCGTACATCGCCATGCGCGCCCTCAGCGATCCCGACGCCTTCCCCGTCACCGACCTGGGTCTGCGGCGTGCCCTGGAACGCGCGGGACTGAACGCCAACCCGCGCGCCCTGCTCGCCCGCGCCGAAGCCTGGCGTCCCTGGCGCGCCTACGCCACCCATCACCTCTGGGCCAGCCTGGCCGACACCCCGGCACCCTCTGGTATTGAAAAATCAGTGGTATACTGAGGCCGAGAACTGTTTGGGCAATGGCTGCCTGAACGGATTGGAGGTGTTCTTTATGCCTGTCTCTATTGCTCATTCGCGTATTATCTATGAAGCGCTGAAGGCCTGTGATGTCAGGATTATCTCGGCTTTGCCGGAAACCTGGCTGGTTCACCTGATTCGCATGGCAGAAGAAGACCCGGAGGTGACGCTGGTGCGCCTGGCCAGAGAAGAAGAGGGCATCGGCATTTCAGCCGGGGCACACCTGGCCGG
>DASZXF010000610.1:0-2526 GCA_035546055.1 Ktedonobacteraceae bacterium | reverse complement strand
ATTGCATCCAGCTCTGAATCCAGACGCCCAGGAAGTCGGCAATCAGCAGATATGCCATCATGCCCCAGATATATTTCATTTTGAAGTTGGATTTGGGACGTGCGGGAACTGTGCTGCTTCCTTTACCGGGGCTGGTCGTGCCCTTTTTCTCTTTAACTGCCTCTTTTTCTTTAGGGGCATCGGCGCTTTTGCCGCGCAACGCTCGTGCCAGGCGCGCGGCGATGGGGTCGGCTTTTGGTTGATCAGAGATCTTCGCGCTCTTTTCCACGCTGGAGAAGAAACGTGGCCCGCGCTTACGCCCGCTCTCCTCGGCGCTGGCCGACTGCTCCTCAAGGGTTGCCTCGCCCGTGGGCAGCTCATCCTCCACCGCCAGCGTCGTGGATCTGGTGAGCGGCGCACTCTCCTGATCCGTCACCAGGACCGGGCGTTTCGCACGATGCGCGCGTTTATAAGATGTCGTCGGTTTGTTGGATTGAGTCCTTTGTATCTTTAAATTGGACTCTGCATTCATGAGCGGCCTCCGCTGTTTTTACTATAGTAAATCGAACAGACGCACCCCCGCTTCCCGATCATTTCCACGTAGCCGATGAGCACAATCCTGGAGGGCGAGTTGGAAGGTTCGACTTTCTCCATGAGCGCTGCCTGCACCTGATTTGCTTTGACATACGTATACTGCCGTTGCACGGGCTTTGTCAACTTGAGGGAATGTACCAGGCGCACTGACAGCCGCCAGAGCGCTGGCAGTGCCTTGTTTAAAAATGCGCGCGTGGGCCAGTGGTACCCCCTTTTACAGAACGTGAGAAGACAAATCGTCTTCTACACTATACCATGATCTTTCATCCTTCGCTAGCTTCCTGGGAAATGCATCCTTGTGTGCCTCTGGCCAGGCAACATACAGGCCAGAAGGCTCCTGTCTGGACAATTCAGCCTTCTGCCCAAAGGATAACACAAAACGTACATTTTGCAAGTAGCATACCTGTGCTGTTTTGCCTCTTTGCCAGAGCTATGTTATACTTGGGCCAGGCTTTCCCGCGTGGAGAATTTCAGGGCGGTTATCAGTGATGAGGCCGTCAAATAAGGAGTAATTTCGTGAGCTTAACGATAGACCTTGCCCGGCGCATTCTGGAGGCCAGTAAACAGCGTGCCCATGAGTTGCGCAGTCCGGTGAGTATCGCCATTGTGGATGCTGGAGGGCATCTTGTTCTCGCCGAGCGCATGATGGCGCCTTATGGATGGGCCACTATTCAGATCAGCATTGCCAAAGCGACGACGGCGGTGATGTTTAATCAGTCGACCAATGCCGTCGCGCAGTGGGGTTCGCAGATTCCCGGCTTTGCCTCCAGCATGGCGGAGATGAGCGAGGGCAAATTCATCATGGCGGCTGGCGGCTGGCCGATTCGTCTGAATGGCGCGACCATCGGCGGCATCGGCGTGAGCGGCGGCAATGCTTCCGGGCGCGATGACGATATCGCCCGCGCCGGCCTGGCTATTCTGGAGCCTGCTCCGCGCTACATTCCTCAGCCTGTCTATGTGCCAGCGGCCAGGTCCGCCGGGGTGCCACAGCCGCAGCAGGCTTACAGCGTTCCCACGCCCCAGGTTCAGCCTTCTGCTCCCCTGTCCCCCGTGCCAGAACACGCCCCTCTGGATACCGCCAACCTGGACATGGAGCAGGAGATGAACAGCCAGGAAGATCCCTACGGCGAAGGACCAGCCGCCACCGAACAGTATAATGAGAGCAATGGCAGCCATTAAACATCGGCTGCTCCCCATCTATCAGGAGGACATGCCCGATCTGCTCTCCTCCTGATAGAATAACTTCTATGAAATGGTTGTGAAGCGCTTCAACATCACAAAGGATTCGCTGCCCACGCGACTAATGCCAGTGTCTATCACTTCAAATCCCATGCGTGCATACAGGTGGCGCGCGGGATTGTCCTTGCGCACACTGAGCACAATCGCCGGGTAGACCTGCCTGGCGGCTGGCAGGAGCGTCTCCAGCAATCGCGTGCCGATGCCTCGACCGAGCTGATCTGGCAGCACAGCGATGGCCAGCTCCGGCGTGCCAGCGGGAATCAGAGGCGACATTTTCTTCTCCTCTTGAAGTACGCGCATCCAGGCCGCCCCTAGCGGACGCTGGCTGGCCTCTTCCAGCGCCAGCACGCCGATATCGTTGGCCTGGCCCCATCCCTGGACATATTTCTGTAGTCCCGCGTTCTCTCTCGCCGCTCCGACATCCGTTTCGCCATCCTCCGACATATGGGCGGCATAATAAAGCATTTCCCAGAGAAACGGCTCGTCATCCCGCTCCGCTGGCCGTATGAGTATCTGCATATGCGTTCCTCTGGCGTGTTTCTCATTGCAAGAATATGAACTGTACTTGAGCTGGCTCCCCTGGCTATTTGACCACTTTGACGCGTTCGACCTGCCAGGTGAGTTTGCTGTATTTCTCGTGGGCGAGTTCGCGGGCCAGTGCCCATTCTTCGCTGGTCAGGCTGCCTGGCTGGAAGTCGGCGTGCAGAGCGCTGG
>DASZXF010000609.1:0-5695 GCA_035546055.1 Ktedonobacteraceae bacterium | reverse complement strand
GTGTCGGTGATTCCGTAGAGATACGAGAGGTCGTTATTGCCATCCTTGGGACCGTTATAGTTGACGCCGGTGTTCATGGGAACGCCGAACTCGGTGAGCACCGCGCGGCTGGCATAACCACACAGGGCATTCTCGAAGTCCGTGACCCAGCCCGCCTCGGTGGTGTGCGAGTCACCGAACATGCCATAGATGTGGATCGACAGCAGGGTTCCGCTCAGACGCGAGTCAGCTCCTACCGCGCACAGATTGGTATCAGACCACAGCCCCGGAACGATCACCCGACCACGGGGCAGAGTGGGGTAGCGCGCCAGCCAGCCCGCCTCGAAATTGGTCAGGTCAGTGGCGCTGTAGGCGTAGGGCTCGTTCATGATATCAAAGTAGAAGTTGCTGTTGCTACCGTACTTGTTGATTACGGTATCCCACATCTGATAGAAGGACGTGGTGTCGCTCACCTTGCCCCCCTGCAGCCACGGCGCGACCACGACTTTCATGCCCAGCGCGGCGGCGGCATCCCAGGCGGCTGTGTAACTGCCCCACCACGATCCCGAGGTGGTCGCCGCGTTGAAGGGCAGGCGCACCGTATTGGCTCCCAGATTTTGGAAGCCTTTGAGGATCGCGGTGGCCTTGGTGTATGTGGTCGCGTAGTTATCCGAGGTCGAGAGACCAACCGGTACCAGGTTGCTGGTGATGAAGTTATCGTTGGGGTTGGCCCAGTTCACACCCATGAACTGGCTGGTGGCCGCATGGGCCGTCGGGGCTTTGCTGCCCTGAACCGAGAGCAGCGCGACGACGATGAGCAGCGCACTGAGCACGCAGAGCAATGGCTTCCTGCCATGATGAATCATGTGCTTGATCCTCCCTGGAATAGCGGACACGCGTTACGTGCCGATGTGACGTGAAGAGAGATCCTCTCTTCTTCTTCCCTGAAATCAGTCGAGAGATGGCAGTTCAGCGAGCAGAGAAAACGTGAGATGTTCCCCGGAACACCGCCGGAAGGCAGCCGCAGGATCTCCGTCCTTCTTTCTGCTTCTCACACCTCCTTTCAAGTCATCACAGCGCCTCTGCCGCGAGGCCTGTGTACAGAAAAACCAGCCCACGCTGGCGTACCACCGCAGAAAACGGCCTGGCGAACCATAAAATAGAGCCGCCACATTCTCATGCAGTCGTCTTTACAACCCTATGGCAGTCTCAAACGCGCGGCTTTTTTTCTTCACCTCGTTATAACCGCAATTCCATCGACGGCGGAAAAACATTTAAATGCGTCGTTTTTCTCTCAACGAAGAGTAGCATTACCAGGGTGCTTTGTCAACCATTTTTGTAAACTATGTTTACAAAAATGGTTGACAAAGCACGCACCTCTGTTGGCAAAGTAACGGTCAAGGGAAACCGCTTTCAAGTTAAAGCATAAATGAGAGAATCTGCTTTGTCAAGGAGAGATGAAAAGCAGAAAAGCAATCTGGCCAGCAGATAGGTATGAGCGTAGAATTGGCCTGGGTGGAAGACTTTTCTCCATTCTACCTGGAGAAAGGGAGAGATTGATGAGCGGAAAAAGAGAAACCGATTTCAGCAGAGTCTCCGCCAAACCATCTGTGGATGAAAAAGTGAGGGATGTCTGGCCAGATCTGCGTCTCTTCTGAAGACTCAGCCCGGCATTACCTGTTCACTATGCGTCCTCATTTTCGCGCTTCTCACAGGAAAAATGCTCTTGTGAGGCGGCCAGAAGCAGAAAGGAGGGCCGGGGAGGCGCTGTTGCCAGGGCAGTGTCTGTATCTCTCCAGCAATTCGTTAACGATGTTGACGAATTGCCGCCCGCACCTGTCTTTCTCTTGACAACCCGGTTGTTTTCGGGTAGTCTTCCATAAGAAACACTGGAAAGCGTTTTCTCAAAGCCAGGAACATCCAGAGCCGGAAGGGCTGGCCGCGCGCGAGGAGAAAAACGCTGTTCGCCTGGCCGCCCATCTTCTGCGAGAAACGGATTTCATTGTCATGGAGGACAACCAGATGGCATGCTTTGCTGCGTTCACCGCTTCACCTTACCTTCATCATCTGCCTGTACGCCTGACTCCACCCCGCACGATCAGCACGCCCTTTGCCTGGCCATCATGAGTTGGAAGCTGTGTCTCTCACTCACTACGGCGTCGATGGCCAGGGTGGCGCTACAACCGGCACAAAGGAGGTGAGATTTTCCGGTTGTTTGTTGCAAATTATCCCTGATAGTCTCAGGAAACAGCTCTGTGCTCGATGGATATCGATCTCTGCCAGGCGGCGGTTGTGTGAGAACGCGCGCCTGGCTTACGGGCAGAGCAAGAAACCATTTTTCAGTTCATGGAAAGGACACAAGGACGTGAAACAATCGCATGTACACCCGCAGCGTTTGCGTATGCGCCATTGGGGAGCCCTGCTGGCGCTTATTGCTGCGCTCAATCTCATTGCCGGCACATTTATGTTTGGCGCTGCTCCCCGCGCCGCGTTAGCTGCTGGCTCGCTTCCCTGCGACATTTATGCCTCTTACGGTACCCCCTGTGTTGCAGCTCATAGTACGGTCCGCGCGCTTTTCTCCGCGTACAACGGGCCGCTCTACCAGATCCAGCGAGCCTCCGATGGGCAATACCTCAACATCGGTCTCCTGTCTGCGGGTGGGTATGCCAACGCGGCTCCCCAGGTCTCGTTCTGCGGGGGCACCACCTGTACGATCACGAAGATTTACGACCAGAGTTCCCAGCACAATGACCTGCCGATCTCCCAGGGCGGCTACTGGAAGGGTCCTGGCCCCAATGGCTCGGACCTGGGAGCCAATGCGATGGCCCTGCCGGTGACGGTCGCTGGCCACCAGGTCTACGGGGTGAAGATTGACCCGGGCATGGGCTACCGGCTCTACCATGCGACAGGCGTTGCCACCAATGGCCAGCCAGAGGGGATGTACATGGTGACCAGCGCCTCTTATGTCAACAGTGGATGCTGCTTCGATTACGGCAACGCCGAGACAGATGGGGGAGATGACGGCAATGGCACGATGGATGCCGTCTACTTCGGGACGCTCTGCTGGTTCGGGTATGTGGTGGAATCGAACCAGCCCTGTGCGGGGCCGGGTCCCTGGGTCATGGCCGACATGGAAAACGGACTGTTTGCCGGGGGCAATGGCCACAATTCGAATAACGTGGGCAATACCAGCCAGTTTGTCACAGCCATGATCAAGAACAACGGCCAGACCACCTATGCTATCAAGGGAGGCAACGCGCAGTCCGGGAATCTGACTACGTGGTATGCTGGACCGTTGCCGACGCGGGGCGGCTATACTCCCATGCATCAGCAGGGGTCTATTATTCTGGGAACCGGAGGAGATAACAGCAATGGCGCGCGCGGCGAATTCTTCGAGGGACTCATGACGGCTGGCTATCCCTCGGATGCGGCAGATGATGCGGTCCAGGCGAACATTGTGGCGGCGGGATACAGTAGCGGTGGGAGCAGCGGAGGTAGCGGAGCCTTGCGAGGAGCGGGTTCCAATCGCTGCCTGGATGTGCCAGGTCGGGCCACGAACAATGGCACCCTGCTGGAGATCTGGGATTGCAACGGCGGCTCCAACCAGCAATGGACCGCGCTCTCCAACGGCGAACTCCAGGTCTACGGTAACAAGTGCCTCGATGTTCCCAATCACGCCACGGCGGCGGGCACCAGGGTCGAGATCTGGGACTGCAACGGCGGCGGCAACCAGCAATGGACCCTCAACGCTAATGGCACCATCGTCGGTCGCGAGTCCGGCCTCTGTCTCGACGTAACCGGCGCTGGCACCGCCAATGGCACCGCTGTCGAGATCTGGACCTGCAACGGCGGCTCCAACCAGCAGTGGTTCCGTAGTTAACCGCTCAGAACTGGATATCAATTGTCCCGCATGTTCCCGGCACGCCTTTGCCGTGTTGGGAACATGCGGGACAATTGATATCCGGGCGGTAGACTCTCACCCGCGCTGGCATCTGTCTCAGATGACGCTGCAGGGACTACCATTCAAGGTGAACGAGGTGGGTGCCGTGTTGGCACCATTCCAGCTACCATTGAAACCGGGCGGAGCGGACAGCGACTGTCCCGCCGGGATGGAACCGTTATACGAGACATTGGTGATCGCCACTGTATTCCCACTCTGGGTATAACTGCCATTCCAGAGCTGCGTGATGGTTTGTCCATCAGGGAAAGAGAACTGGAGGTTCCATCCATTGATGGCTGTTGAGCCAGTATTGGTGATAACCAGACTGGCGCCAAAACCTCCTGGCCACTGGTTGGTGACTGCATACCCGACGGCACACGATGAGCCGCCGCCACTGGTCGGAGTCGCGGTGGGAGCGTGCGTTGGCGTCGCCGTGGGAGTCGCGGTGGGAGCGTGCGTTGGCGTCGCCGTAGGAGTCGCCGCCCCCATGGGGGTTATCAACAAATGATAGCCGGCTGTATTGCTCATATTGCTGATCGGTACCGTAATCGACCCGTTCGTGATCGCATAGTTTGTCACAGAGAGGACTGTTGTACCTGGTTGCACGCCTGTGCGGCCCGAGGAAGGAACATATTCCAGCGTTACCTGCGCGCTCGAACCAAAAGCATACAAGCCATTGATCGTCACCGCGTTGGCCCCGCTGCCACCACCGACAATCACGCTGACCTGGTTGCCCGCGCTATTGAGTGACGCCGCGCCATCCAGACCTGTCTGAGCGGGCGGCGTGGTGACCAGCATATTCCCGCTCATATCGCCGTACCATTTGTAGAGCCACCACGCTCCATTCGGTTGCGTATTATTGATCACCATGTCGTTGAAGGTGCCATACTGGTTCCAGAAAGCCAGTTCTGCATTATCGATGCCACCGCGCTCAAATTTGGCAATATACCCGACCAGTGAACCGGGGATACCGACTTCACTGGTTTCCGCGTATTCCTCGATGGAGATCGGCAGCGGACCAATGCCCAGGCTTGCTTCGAGCGCTCGATAGGCGCTGATATCGCTGGCAATCCTCCCTTGCCCACTCAATTCATGCCAGCTGATAATGTTCGGCAGGGCATTATTCGCTTTGGCGTTGCTGAGAAAAGCACTCATGGTACTGTTATTGTAGTACGAGTAGCTGGGTCCCTGAATAGGCGTCGTGGAATCCTTGGAGCGCACTTCCCGATAGGTGCGTACCCAGCCATCGTTAAAGGAACCCGCGCTGGCCGTATTCCAGGTCCAGTCCGGCTCGTTCCACAATTCCCAGGCCTCAATATTGGTGATGTTCGTGGCAGCTTTGCGCGCGGCAATCTGGCCATCAACCACGCTTAACCAGTTGGACCAGCTGACCCACTTGTAGGGAAAGTTGGGATAATAATCGGGCATACGGATAGTAACCCGCGCGCCGGCACGGGCAGCTTTAGGAGCCACCACCAGGGCATCGCCGCCGGGAGTGGTCGCGCCATTGGGGAGTTGATGACCACCCGGCGCCATCTGGACAAAGACTTTGGGGTGAAGCGGAATGACCATACTATCACTGGGCGACGTGTCACTGCCCAGACCATACAGGCCACCCGACGCCACATGGGTGACGGGACGAAGCACCTGGTTGGCATTGACCACCAGGGTGGGAACTGAAGCAGCCGCTACGCTATTCATCGCCTGCCCGGGCGAAACCAGGACGACAGAGCATCCTATGATGAGAAGGAAGACCAGGGGAATACCTACGAAGAA
>DASZXF010000608.1:0-9588 GCA_035546055.1 Ktedonobacteraceae bacterium | reverse complement strand
CCAGCCGCCAGCGCAAAGGTCTGTGGGCGTTCAGGGTGCTTATGCAACAGATAGCCTAAATCGGTCGCGGGCTGATACGTCGTTGTGATAGTCAGCAACATGCCTTTTCCTCAACACATTCATGAAAAGCATTGTAGCATTTATCACACCGACAGGCAAGCATACTGCAAGCACATATAGTCGAGAATGCTCGATTTTGCTGACCTGTTGCAGTATCCTCAACGGATAACCCCTGGCGAGAAGGGAGGAAAAAGCCCGCGCCACTCAGATCGCCTGGCCCCTCGCTCCGGGTCGAAATTGCTGAACCGCGCTCTAGGCCGACCGCTGGCGCAGAACGGAGCGAGCCAGGTTGATGAACAGCAGAGCGTTGGGGATATTGGCCACCGGTTGATTTGACCATTTGAGCCACTTCCCGGCCTTGCTGATGGCGATATAGCCGTTCTGAACATCGACGCCTGTGATCTCCTGCCAGGGCAAGAGAGCGCCTTTGGCATTCTGCAAACCGGCCTGGCTCAAGCTCAGAGGACCAAAAGTGACGGTCTGACCGGCGTTGAGGGCGGCAATTACCTGCGGCAGTTTCGTCTGACAGATGCGCTCGTTGACCAGTTCGCCCAGCTGGGCAATTTTGGCGAAACGATTGTTTAAGACCACTTCCTGGCCATCGTTGCGGCGCACACGATACATGTACGTAGTCCCTGTATAAATCCCATTGCGATAATGACGCGTGATCTGAAACCAGATCGCCTCAACCTGGTCCCAGCGAAACACCTGGGGAGCTTTGCCCCGCGTGTAGATAAAACCGCGTTCGTAAATGTAAACATGCCAGTCTTTGTAGATCACCCCGTACAACAGGCAGTAGACAGCCCCGGCCAGCAAGCCCAGACCTATAACGCTCAGCACAAGCGCAGATGAGATTTCGGCTGTCTGAGGAATTGAGATAAGAGCGCCTACGATAAATCCCAAACCAGCAAGCAGGCACACAATGCCGCTAATCAGTCCCTTGCGTGTGAGCGTGACATGAAATGCCTCCGTCGGCTGATCTCCGAGCTGAGCCTGGAGAGCGCTTTGATACACCTGCGGGTCAAGACTTACGCCCGCCTGGGGCGCCTGACCGGTCATCGCCATTCCATTCTGTCCTTTCACTATCAATTCTTCTTTTCACATCTGATACAATTCATCCAACTCCAGCCATTTTCCTTCTCCAATGAAGAAACTGCACAGATTATATAACTCTGCCCACCATCTTGCAATAGATATATATGCGGCTTCCGCCCCTGCTTATCCACCCTCTCAGTCATGCCTCATTTTTTATCCCGTCGAGAACGTCACCGGAAGCGACGGAAGCAGAACCCGCGAAAGAGAGCCGCTTCAGCGTGCCTTCCCCGGCTTGACCGAACTCACACCAAACGTTCAAGCCGGAGAGCACGCTGCTGCGGCCCTCTTTCTCCGGGAGATGCCGGGGACGGGCAGGCTAGACCTGCGGGTTGGGCGCGGGTGCCTGGCGGTACTGCCAGTCTGCGGCGAAAAGATTGAAAAAGACCTCCTGGCGTGGATGCTCGGCGATAAAGGCTTCATTGAGCTTCACGCCCAGGCCGGGACCAGCGGGCAGGGGGAAACAGCCGTCAGCCGGGTCCACCTCTGGCAAGCCGGTGGCGGCTTCTTTGACCCAGGCATCGGCGAAGTCGTTGAAGTGTTCCTGGATCTTGAAGTTGGGCGTGCAGGCGGCCAGGTGCAGCGCGGCGGCGGTTGAGACGGGTCCGCCGACGTTGTGCGGGGCGACCAGCATGTAATAGGCGTCGGCCCAGGCGGCCAGCTTTTTGGTCGCCAGAATGCCGCCGTAATGGCTGATATCGGGCTGAATGATATCGGCGGCCTGGAGTTCAAAGACTTCGCGGAATTCGTAGGGCGTGTGCAGGCGCTCGCCGGTGGCGATGGGAATACCAAGCTGAGCACTGGCCTCGCTGACCTTTTGCAGTACGCGCGTATTCTCCGGGGGCACCGGCTCCTCGAACCATCCAGGCGCGTAGGGGACCAGTTCGCGCATCATGGCCAGCGCAGTCGAGGCATTGAAACGCCCATGCATCTCGATCAACACGTCTATATCTGGTCCCACGGCGTCGCGCACGGCTTCGATGAGGCCGATGGAGTGCAGTTTCTCTTTACGATCCAGAGCGTAGAAGCCCGCGCCAAAAGGATCGACTTTGAGCGCGCGATAGCCGCGTGCGCGCACTCTTTGCGCCGCCGCGTGAAAGGCTGCGGGACTGCGTTCGACGGTGTACCAGCCGTTGGCGTAGGCGGGAATGCGTTCCCTCACCGCGCCGCCGAGCAGTTGATAGACCGGCACGTTCAAGGCCTGGCCCATGATATCCCAGCAGGCCATTTCGATAACGGCGATGGCTGACATCATGATCTCGCTGGGACGCGCGAAGTCGTTGTGGAGCATACGCTGCACCAGATCTTCGATCTTGAAGGGGTCCGATCCCAGTATGTGCTGGCGTCCCGCCTCGCGCAGATAACCTTGCAGGGCGTCAGTGTGGTTGACCATGCGCACCTCACCAACGCCCTGGAGTCCCTCGTCGGTCTCAACAATGACAAAGGTGAGATTACGCCAGGGGGTTCCCAGGACCAGGGGTTTTATCGCACTGATTCGCATAGCTTTTCCTCTTCTCTCTCCATAATGGATGACCTTATCGGGTACGCAGCACAATCTTGGTGGCCCGCGCGGCCCCTCTGACCAGTTCGGCAAAGGCAGCCGCGCCCTCGGCCAGGGGACGTTCTTCCAGCCAGTCCGCCTGCGGTTGCAACTGGCCCGCGCGCAGCATGGCGACGGCGGTACCGAACTCGGCGGAGGTGTAGGCGAAGCTGCCGGTGATGGCGACCTCCTGGCGAATAAGGTAATTCGCGGCCAGCAGACTCTCTTCGTCGTGCAGACCAATCAGGACGACGCGTCCACCGGGCACGACGCTTTGCACTGCCTGGGCACGCGTGGCGGTTGCCCCCACGGCGTCGATGACCGCCGCGACTCCACCGGGAGAGAGACGCTGAACGCTCTGCACAGGATCGTCCACGCGAGCATGTATGACCGCGCTGGCGCCCCACTGTCGGGCAATCTCCAGACGCGCGGGCAGCATGTCGCTGACGATGATGTCCGTGATCCCCTGCGCGCGGGCATAGGCCAGACAGAACAGACCGATGGGACCGGCCCCCAGGATCAACAGAGGCTCTCCCGTTGAGATATGGGTGAGGGTGACAGCGCGCACGGCGCAGGCCAGCGGCTCCGCCAGGGAGGCGGCGGTGTCCGAGAGATTTTTCGGCACGGACCAGCATTGCGCCGCCGGAACCGCGACATAGGAGGCAAAAGCGCCTGGACGCTGGGCGCCTATCAATTGACGCTGACGGCAGAGGTTGCCGCGACCGGCGCGACAGCGGTCACAGACGCCGCAGACGACCAGCGGATTAAAGGTCACTCGCGTGCCCACTGCTCCCACGCTGCCATCAGCCAGGGTGGTTTGCTCGCCTATCTGGACAATCCGGCCAGCAGCTTCGTGGCCCATAATCAGCGGCGGACGACGCAGGCTATTCTTGCCGAGATAGCCACTCAGTTCAGAGCCGCAGATCCCAATCGCGCTCGTCTCGATCAGCACCTCGCCGGGAGCCAGTTCAGGCAGCGGCACGGAGCGTATGCTCATCTCTTCCGGTCCCAACCAGACCAGCGCTGGCATCTCTGTAGCGGTCGGCATTCTCTCTTCTCCTCTCATACTTCGCTCTGCGCAACCGGCTGAGCTTCAGGGGCGGCGCTGGCCGCGAGATCATCGAGCAAACGCTGCTCAACGTGGGTCAGATGTTGATACATGGCCTGGCGCGCGGCCTCTGGAGCGCGTTGCTTGAGCGCCTGAATGATGGCGCGGTGATCCTCGATAACCTGCTCGGCAATGCCCGGCAGGACAACTGTGCGCTTGCGGCTGGCCAGGCTTAACTGGCTGATGCCGGCCATGATGCGGCTGAGAATCGGACTGGCGGCGGCTTCGGTGATGATCTCGTGCAATTCCACGTCAGCCTGGAAATAAAGTTCAGGCTCGGTCACGCCGCTCAGCGATTTTTCCAGGCAACTTTCCAGGCGCGCGATCTCCTCGTCGGTGATGCGCTGAGCCGCCAGGCCACAGATGCCCACCTCTACCACCTTGCGCGCTTCAAACAGCGAAAGATAGGTCGCGTCAGACAGAGCAAAGACAAAATCGAGATGCTCCACCAGGCGCTTTGGTTCAAGCGAGGAGATATACGTGCCAGATCCCTGGCGGATCTCTACCACATGCATGATTGAGAGAGCACGCAAAGCCTCCCGCAGCGAAGGCCGGCTCACCTGGAGCCGTTCGGCCAGTTCGCGCTCAGGCGGCAGACGATCCCCCGGCTGGAGCTTCTTTTCCTTGAGAAGCGCGAGCAACTTGCTCACGATATCTTCAGAAAGGGCATTCCTCGGCAGCGTTTCAAACATAAGCTCCCCCTCCTTTCTTGGTTCTCTACAAGTTCCGCCCTGATTGGCAGTTCGCAGGTGCGAGCAGTGGGCAGGCAATTTCCGCAAAATCCCTGGCTCAAAGGTTTTTTAAGGTTGACAAACGGCTGTGGTACTGGCTACACTAATTGGTAAGATGACTTTACCAATTAGTGTAGCCAGTACCACAGCCATTTGTCAACCTTTTTCAGGGAAGGAGCATTGCGATGCGAGAATCGCGAATCGGAGTAGGGGTGATTGGTGTAGGGGGAATCAGTAATAGCGTTCATTTGCCGGGGCTGAAGCTCTGCGAGCAGGCCGAAATTGTGGCTCTATGTGATGCTGACGCCGCACGACTCCAGCAGGTTGCTCAGAAGTACCAGGTGAAGCAGACCTTTACGGAGTACGAGCGCCTGCTGCAGCATCCCGGCGTAGACGCGGTGGTGATAGCCACCCCCACCCTGCTGCACGCGCCAGTTGCCCGCGCGGCTATCGCGGCGGGTAAGCATGTGCTGGTTGAAAAACAGCTTGGCATGAGCTATGCTGAAACCGTTGAGATGTATGCGGCGGCGACCTCGGCGGGGGTAAAACATATGACGGCGTTTACCTATCGCTTTGTGCCGGCCATGCGCTACCTCAAGCACCTGGTGGGCCAGGGCTTGATCGGTCTGCCGCGCCAGGTGCGCGTGGCCCGCTTGCAGGACTTTCCCGAGACCTTTCTGGGCTGGCGTCAGCAGCGTAACCTGGCGGGCTCCGGCGAAGTGGGAGACATGGGCGCGCATCGCATCGATTTTTGCCACGATGTCATTGGTCCGATCTCACGCGTGGTTGGTCTGACGCGCACCTTCGCGCCTGTGCGCCCGACGCCTGATGGCGAGCCACGGCCCGCCGATGTGGAGGACGCCTCTGTTTTCCTGGCCGAGTTTGCCGCCGGCGTGGGGGTTGAACAGGGAACCATGGCCTCGTTTGATCTGAGCAAGGTGGTCAAAGGTCGCGGCAAGGGCGGCTATGGACTCGACGAGTTTGAGGTGCATGGAACAGAGGGCACGCTGATCTATCATCTGCATCGTCCACATGAAATTCTCTTTGGTCGCCCCGATGGAACCCTGGAAGAACGCGAGGTGCCGCGCGAGTTCCTGGTCTATCCCAATTCGCCGCGCGATCCCTCGGTCGGCGAGCCAACGGTGACGTTCCGCTACGATGAGGATTTCGCCTTCGTTCAGGCCATTTTGAGCGGGGACACCAGCGGCATTCCTACTTTCTACGATGGTATGCGGTGCCAGGCGGTGATTGACGCGGTACTGCAATCCGCGCGCGAACGGCGCTGGGTCGATGTGCCCGATGTGCCAGCGGTGACGCGGCCCATCGCTGCCGCCAGGGCATAATCCACACAAAGGAGCCGAGCAGATGGTTTTTGATCTATTTAAATTGGATGGCCGGGTGGCCCTGGTCACCGGGGGAACGCGCGGCCTGGGTCTGGCCATGGCCAGGGCGCTGGCGGAGGCCGGGGCCGATCTGGTGGTAACAAGCAGAGATCTGGAGAAGGCCCGCCTGGGCGCGGAGGCGCTGGCCGCTGAGACGGGACGCCGCGTGCTGGGTCTGGCGGTCGATGTCACCGATGCCGGGCAGATTGAGCGGATGGTGGAGAAGGTCATCGCGACCTTCGGACGCATCGATATCCTGGTCAATAACGCCGGGATCAATATTCGCAAGCCTATCGAGGCTTTTGACGAGGCCAGCTGGGATCTGGTGCAACAGACCAATCTCAAGGCGCCTTTTCTCTGCGCGCGGGCGGTGGCCCCTCATATGAAGCGGCAGGGTTCAGGCCGGGTGATCAATCTGGCCTCCATGCTCGCCCTGGTCGCGCTGCCCGAACGCAGCGCCTATGCCTCCAGCAAAGGAGGCGTGCTGCAATTGACCCGCGTGCTGGCACTGGAATGGGCCAGGCATGGCATTACCGTCAATGCCATCTGCCCCGGTCCCATCGCGACTGAACTGAACCTGCCGGTCATCAATGATCCGCAGGCGAACCAGTACTTTCTCAATCACCTGCCCCTGGGCCGCTGGGGCAAACCGGAGGAGCTGGCCGGCGCGGTCGTTTTTCTGGCCTCGGACGCCTCAAGCTTTATGACCGGCGCGGCCCTGACCATCGATGGCGGGTGGACCGCCGAGTAAGAGCGAGTAAGAAAGGAAGATCCAATGCGGATTGGCCTGACAGCGTATGGCACTGTGTTTAGCATGGGACTGGCTCCTCGCAGCGACAGACCCAGGATTACGCCGCTCCAGCTTTTGGAGCGCGCGCGAGCCTGCGGACTGGTGGGAGTCGAGTTGCCTGCTATCCTGCTGGAGGGTGAGGATGTCGAGGCGGTGGCCCGCTATGCCCGCGAGCACCAGCTTTTTCTTAATCTGGCCACGGGAGGCTATGATCCCACGCGCCTGGCGCAAACGCTTGAACTGGGCGCGCGCCTGGGCGCTGAAACGGTGCGCACAGTGGTAGGAGGCGCGCAGATCGGCGGGGATCGGCGTCAGATTGCCGAACGCTGGCCGCAGTTTCTGGATGAAGTGCAGGCGGGTCTGCGCGCGGCTACGCGGGTGGCCGAACGCGTCGGGGTCAATCTCGCGGTTGAAAATCATCAAGACCTGGCCTCGGAAGAACTGCTCTGGCTGTGCGAGAGCATCGCTTCCTCGCGCTTCGGCATTACGCTGGACACTGGCAATCCCCTGGCCACGGCTGAAGAACCCCTGGATTTTGTCAGACGCGTCGGGCCGCATCTCAAGAATGTTCATCTGAAAGACTACTGGATCTTTCCCACAAACGAAGGGTATCGCCTGGTGCGCTGCCCAATCGGCCAGGGCGTGATCGCCTTTCCGCAACTCTTTGCCATCGTGGAGCGCTATCACCCGCAGCTCACTATGTCCGTGGAAATGGGCGCCCTGGAGGCTCGTCATATCCGCGTGCTGGCCGACGACTACTGGCCGGCGTATCCAGCGCGTTCAGCCGCGCAACTCGCGCACGTACTGCGCTTTGTCTACGCCCACGCCAGAGAAAACGGCGCCTGGCAGACGCCCTTCGAGCGCAACGAGTCAGCCGAGGCCATTGTCAACTACGAGGAACAGCAGTTAGCGGAAAGTCTGGCCTACCTCAAGCCACTGATGTAGAGGGCGGGCAGGGATCTCCCCTGCCGGGATATGGGGTGTCCCCATGTCTTCCCTCTCTTTCCCAAAGAGAAGCGTTAAGATGAGGGCGGGCAGGGGAACCCCTGCCGGGGTATGGGGTGTCCCCATGTCTTCCCTCTCTTCCCAAAGAGAAGTGTTAAGAAGGCGGAGTATGAACACACAACGAATCTATCTTGTCGGGGCGGGAGTCATCGCGCGTTCGCACGCCGCTGCCATTCAGCGCCTGCCCCGGCCAGCGGAGGTCACGCTGGCGGTGGCCGATCCCAATCCCCAGGCGCGGGCGGCCTTTGCCAGGGACTATCCCCAGGCCCGAATCTTTGAGGATGCGCGCCGGATGCTGGCGGAAGCGGCTGATGAGGATGATATTGTCATCGTGACCACGCCGCCCTTCGCGCATGAAGAGATGGCCTGCGTGGCGCTGACCAGCGGTCGGCATGTGCTGTGCGAAAAGCCGCTCGCGTTGAATCTGGAGCAGGCCCGCCATATGCTGGAGGTCGCGCGCACCCATCAGCGCGTGCTCGGCTGTTGCAGCGTGCGCTGTCTGAACTGGCCGCCGGCTGAGGAAGCACGCCGCCTTTTGCAGACAGAGGCGCTGGGCCAGCTCTACCATGCGCGTTTCCTCAACCTGGAACAGCGCAACCGACCCGGCATCGAGTTTCAGCCCCAGACGAACTGGTTTCTCGACCAGGCCAGAAGCGGCGGGGGAACCCTGATGGATCGCGCGCCTTATGAGCTGGCTGTGCTCAACGATCTGTTGCGGCCCGCCCGCGTGGAAGTGCTCAACGCCTGGCTGGCCAATCCCATCACAAGCCTGCACCTTCCGCCTCAGACCATAGCTGACGTGGAACAGCACGCCGGCGCCACCCTGCGCTACACCCTCGCCGATGGCCAGAGCGTGATTATGAACTACGAACGCGCCTCCGGCACGCACAGCGAGGAGCAGTCAGTCATCGAAATCACCGGCCTGCGAGGCTCCGTAAGCTGGAGCTGGCCGCTGTCCAGGGGACGCGCCGCCCTGACTCACATCTACGACCGGGACGGAGCCAGCGAGAGCCGCACCATCGCCTTCCCGCCGCCCGCGCCCGACACCCTGCGCTTCGGCGAAAAACCGCTGGTCTACTTTTATCGCTATTTACACAACCAGCCATCCTCGGCCATCGTCAACGAGCAGGCGCTGTTCAACTTTGCCTGCCTGCGCGCCATCTACGACTGCGCCAGTTCAGGACAGGCGCAAACGGTAGACGCTCAAACCCTCCTCTAGAGGGCGTGCGCATCTCCCGTTCGCGCCATGAAACAATCACCGCCAGGTCGCTCGCCGTGGCACCTCTGCGGCTTCCCCCGACAAGCGAGCCTGGAGGTCTTCCAATGGACGCGGCAAAAAGCTCTCTCATTTTTTGCTGTACATTTTCGCGCTATGGCATTCAGGGGTCTGCAACGTTATATGCGGCTATCCAGGCCAGCGGGACCGTGTTGACGCAGCCAGACGGTCAGGTCGGCGGGCAGGGGTGCGATGAAGGTGCGCGGGCGATTGGCGGGATAGTCGCGCAGACTCAGGCTATAGGCGTGGAGAAACTGGCGGGCGAGGACAGCAGCCGGCGTGCCGGGTTCGGCGAGAGGGGCATAGGTGGGATCGCCTAGCAGAGCATAGCCGGCTGCCGCCAGGTGCGCGCGGATCTGGTGGGTACGTCCGGTGATGGGCTGGACTTCGAGCAGCGCGTAATCATCCCACGCCGCCACGATGCGCACACGCGTGTACGCCTGCTGACCGGCGGGACCGACGATACAGCGGCGACGGTCGGCGGGGTCGCGCTGCAATGGTCCGTCCAGCAGCAGGGTAGCGCCGCGCAGAGTCGCCAGATCGAGAGGCTGGTTCAGCGCCTCCGGCTCGCCGCGCTCATGCTGAATGGTGATGACAAAGGGGG
>DASZXF010000607.1:0-2311 GCA_035546055.1 Ktedonobacteraceae bacterium | reverse complement strand
CCTTCTGGTTCCACCTGCTGAGTATGCCTCAGCTCTATCTAGTGGTCGTGCTGACCGGCGTTCTCGGGACGCTTTTCAATGTCGCGCAAACTGCCGCGCTGCCCAATGTGGTCACGCGCGAGCAACTGCCGGCGGCGCTCTCTCAGACCCAGGCGGCCTTTTCCTGCGTGCGCACCTTCGGCTCGCTGATCGGTGGCGCGCTCTACAGCCTGGGAGCAGCCCTGCCCTTCCTGGCCAACGCTATCTCCTTTGGCGCGTCCGCCCTGTCGCTGGGACTGATACGTGGAACGTTGCAGAGTAAGCGGGAGGAGGGTCCGCGTCAGGCGCTCTCCGTCAGCATCGCCGAGGGCTTCACCTGGCTCTGGAAGCAACCTCTGCTGCGCTTCCTTACCATCGTCAACGGCGCCGATAGTCTGCGCTATGGAGCTGGCTATCTGGTGATTATCATGCTGGCCAGAGAACTGCACACCTCCGCCAGCGGCATTGGCGCGATCTTCACAGGAGCGGCCATCGGCGCGCTGATCGGCAATCTCGCCAGCAATTGGGCGCGTCAACGCTTCTCCTTTGGGAAAATCGCCATCAGCATGCTCTGGCTTGAAGCGCTGATGTTCCCCCTCTACGCCATCGCGCCCGACGCGTTCATCATGGGCTGCATCGCGGCGGCGGAGGAACTGGTCAGCCCTATCTACACGGTCGCCCTCAACACCTATCGCCTGGTCGCCACGCCCGATCCCCTGCGCGGACGCATGAGCAGCACAGTGCAGTTGATCGTCCAGGGTGCCCAGGCGCTCGGCGCCCTCGTCAGCGGTCTGCTGATTCAGACCATCGGCGCGCAGGGCAGCGCGTTACTCCTGGGCGGCTGGCTGATTCTCCTGGCCAGCGCCACTACCCTCAACCGGCGCGTCAGGCACGCCAGCCAGCCGGGAGAAGCCGCCGCCTGAAAGCACGTCGCGGCAGAGAAACTGCCTGATCTATGCGAAAACATGAGTTTGTGCGGAGAGACCAGAGAAGCGCGGTGAGCGCCGCGCTTCTCTGGTAAAAATGAAGGATATATTGCGATTATGGCTTGACAAACTTGATGGCGGCAATCACCGGATCGGTATGATGCTCCATCATGCGCAATTCCGCCCGCCTCAGATTGTGCGCGCTGTTGATTAACGCGATATGGGTAAAGGCCTGGGGATAATTGCCCAGCGCCCGCCCCTCTTCTCCGTCGATCTCTTCGGAAAAGAGTCCCAGGCGTCCCGCGTAACTCACCAACCGCTCAAACAGCGCCCGCGCCTCATCCACCCTCCCCTGCATGGCCAGGTTGTCCACCAGCCAGAACGAGCATAACGAAAAGGTTCCCTCGCCCCCCTCCAGTCCATCTTCCCCATTGTAGCGATAGACAAAGCCCCGCTCATCGGTCAACTGCTCCAGCACCCGGTCCACCGTCGAACGCATACGCGGATCATCCGGCGGGATAAAGCCCACCAGTGGCAGCAATAAACAGGAGGCATCCAGGGTTGTCCCGCCGTAATACTGGGTGAAAGCGCCCAGGTATGTGCTGTAGCCGTTGGTCAGGATATCTGTACGGATTTGATCGCGCACGATACGCCAGCGCTCCACATCGCCCTCCAGCCCTTCCTGTTCCGCCGCCCGGATCACCCGGTCCAGCGCCACCCAGCACATGACCTTGGAGTAGACAAAATGATGCTCGCCATCGCGCACTTCCCAGATCCCCCGGTCGGTATCCCGCCAGTGCTGACAGACATGCTCGGCCATGACCTGCATCAGATACCACAGCGGCCCCTCCAGCTTCTCTCCATAGCGCTCAAAGCAGCCCTGGCGCCGGTACTGATGCAGACAATCGAGCACCTCCCCGAAGACATCCAGCTGCTTCTGAGTGACCGCCCCGTTGCCAATGCGCACCGGTCGCGAGTTCTCGGAGCCTGATAAGTGCTCCAGCACCCGCTCGACCAGTTCCCGTTCCCCGCGAATACCGTACATGATCTGCAAATCCTCCCCATCGGAGAAGGAGAGCCGTTGCAGCCAGTGAGTAAAGGCGTGGGCTTCCTCGGTAAAACCCAGCACCGAGAGGGCATAGAGGGTAAAACTGCCATCGCGCAGCCAGGTAAAGCGGTAGTCCCAGTTGCGCTCTCCCCCGATCTCCTCGGGCAGCGAGGTCGTGGGCGCCGCGACAATCGCCCCGGTCGGCGCGTAGGTCATCATCTTGAGCACTAACGCGCTGCGCTCCACCAGGTCGCTGTAGGGGCCACTGTAGCTACACGAGCGAATCCAGGCTCGCCAGCAGGAGAGAGTCTGCGCCAGC
>DASZXF010000606.1:0-9781 GCA_035546055.1 Ktedonobacteraceae bacterium | reverse complement strand
CATGCTCCATGAACAGGTACTCAGGAGGGAGCACCTTGCGCCTTCACCTTCAGAGAAGATGAGCTACAGGGACACACACTCTGTTTAGACGCTCGCGCAGGTGACACCGTTCAGGGTGAACGAAGTCGGTACGGCGTTGGTTCCATTCCAGGTGCCGTTAAAGCCTGGCGCGCTTGACAACGTAGCTCCCGGCGGAATTGAGCCGTTATACGAAAGGTTGGTAATTGTGACCGAACCGCCCGTTTGCGTATAACTGCCGTTCCAGAGTTGGGAAATGGTCTGCCCGTTGGCAAAGGTAAACTTGAGAGACCAGCCGTTAATGGCGGTTGTGCCGGTGTTAGTGATGGTCAGGGACGCCCCGAAACCGCCGCCCCACTGATTCGTAATCGCGTAGTGGACGCTACAACTCGCTCCAGTCGTGGTGGTCGGCGTTGTTCCAACTGTTGGCGTGGTGCCGACAGTGGGAGTGACTCCAACGGTGGGGGTGACTCCAACTGTCGGTGTCCTGCCCACGGTCGGCGTGACTCCAACTGTCGGGGTTCTGCCTACGGTCGGCGTGGCGGTGGGAGTTGTACCAACGGTGGGAGTCGGCGTAACGCCTGTGGTACCGGGAGCGCTGCCCCAGACCGGCGTGCTGCCGTCATAGACCACGATGTTCGGGATTTTGGCCGGGGTGGCTCCCTGAGCGGCTACGCCCTGGTAAGACCAGTCGTTGCTGGGATCCCAGGCGCCTGAACTGGTGATGCGGAACTGGACCTGTTTCTGATAGTTGCTCTGACCACCGGGATAGACCAGCACGCCCGCGCAACTGACGGTAATATAGTAGATGTTACCGGAGTATTGCGTCGGACCCGAAAGTTGATTGCCGCATTCGGTGTACTGCGTGTTGACCGTGATCATGCTCGGCGTGACCCCGGCTTCCAGCGTGAAGTAGTAGCGCAGGGACAGGTCGCTGGTGACGCGCGCCGGCCAGCCGGTCTTGTTGATAAAGCGCGCCTGAATCTCGGTGAAATTGGTGCCAGAGTTGTTGAGAGCAGCCGTGACGTAAATCTCGTCGTCGTCCTTGGGCTTGTCAGGATACGAGTTGGTCGGCGTGCCGCCGTACTCCGAGTACAGACGCGCCAGGGCGCCGGTCAGCGCGGCGTTATAGTCGTCCGCCGGCTCATTGGTCTGGTACATCTGGCGGTTGTCAGTGAAGTTATCTGTGCCGTCGTTCGGACCGCCAACCATCGCCCCGTAGAGGATATGGCGCTGATAGGTAGGATCGGTGATACTCTGATCCCAGGAGCCATGCGAACGGCGATGATGCGGCGTCTGGGGAGAGCAACTGCTATAGCCAACCATATAGCTGCAATTGCGCGGATTTGAACCCAGGATATAGTTGATCTGACTGACCGCGAAGTCGTGATAGCGCGAGTACAGCGGATCGCTGCTGCCCAGGTAATCGGCGTAGACCAGGGCCAGGAAAGCCGTGTTGGCGGCATAACGCAGCGTGCCCCAGGAGTCCAGCACAGCCAGACCGCCAGGAGAATACTTGACTTTGCTGCCGTTAAAGCCCACGGTCCACCAGTCAAGGAAGTGCTGCGCGTCATCTTTATACTGCTGCTGGCCGGTCAACTGGGCCAGGAGAATATAGCAGCCATAGGATACATCGTCCCAGCTAATCGTCCAGGAATAGGAATGGTACGAAGTCTGATTCTGATAGCTCAGGTTCGCATAGTAGCTCTCGGCCTTGGTCAGATAGCTGGTGTCGCCGGTCGCCTTGTACAGCCAGATCGCGCCCCAGACCAGCTCATCGTTGTAGCCACTGAAAGAGGTATAGAAGCCGCTGACCGGCATACAGGCGTCATATTTGCCGCGATAGTTGTCGGCAAAGGCATACAACTGTTTGGCATGGGTGAGCAAAGTGCTGGCATAGCTCGGATTGCTGGCCTGGAAGACCATCGAGGACGCGGCCATGGCGGCGGCGGTTTCACCGGCCAGGTCGGAACCGGGGCAACTCGCGTCAATTTTATACGATGGACGGGCCATCTGCATGACTTCTGGCGGTCCCCAGAAAGCGTGATCGGCGCTGGGATCTCCTACCTGGCCATAGAGAACATTTGCGGATGGATGCGCTTTAATAAAATAGTCATTGGCCCATTTTAAATTATTCAGCAGATAGGTCATCTGCCCGCTCTGGCTGTAGGCGCTCGGATTGGCCACCGCGCCCCAGGCCAGCATGGTGACGCTATAGGCCATGGGCAGACCAAATTTTACGTTGTCGCCGGCATCGTACCAGCCCCCGGTCAGATCAATCCCGGCATCGGAGCCGTCATTCATCCCCGAATTTCCGACCCAGGAAACGCGATCCCAGGAAGGTTTTGGACCGGAGAGCTGTTCTTCGTAAAAGTAAATGGATTTGGCCAGCGCGTCGCCATAATTCTGGCTGCCAGCCGCGTGGGCCGTCCCCAGCGTGGACTGCAACGGGGCGACAAGCATGCTCATCAGTATGACCACCACCCCGGACAGGGCAAGGATCCCGGATGGTCGCTTCAACTGGCGAAAATCAGGTTTCGGAATCGATAGCATGGACTCTGCTTCCTTTCAGAGCGGCAGGCGCACATCACAGACACGTTTCACCTTCGCTGTGCGCCGGCAAACGCTCGGGCTCTCTCAAACGATGAGAAAGGGGTAGCGCTGCAACGGATGGACGCCAGGCGACCAGCCGGGAATGATCTTCACAGGACATCACATCACGATACGCCACGGTATTCAGACATGGAATCACCGCTACCATGAACTCTACCTTTTCCACAGCTACCGCGCCAGAACACGTACTAGACACTTGCTAAACAGTATCCGGCACAATGTTCAGCAGGTCTTTGCCGGGAAAAACAGGCCAGGGGAGGGCGAACGCATTCACCCTCCCCTGGCCTGTTTTTCCCTGCAAAGACCTGCTGAACTTACTTCTCTTCTCTTTCCTCCAGCGTTATCTTCTGCCCTTCAGGCAGCACACCACTGGCGGCGGAAACATCGAAGGAGAGAATGTTGATGTGATGCTTGTGATCGGTGCCGGTCCAATCCAGGAAAAGCGTGCCATTGCCATAGGCCAGGCCAGCCACGCCTGTGCTGGTGGATTTCTCGTTCAGAGTCACTTTGTTGGACCAGTTGATCGCATCGGTTGAGGTCAAGAGATTCAGCCGATCATCGTGACCAATCCACGAGAGATAGAAATAACCATCTCCGAAGACCAGACCCGGCGTGGCGGTGTGCGGGCTGCTGTCGTGCAGGGTCCGCTTGTTCTCGAAGGTGCGGCCATCGTGCGACTCGATGACGTTGATGTGATCGTCGCGGCCAAGCCAGGTCAGATAAACACGATCATTCGTGCCCGTCAACGCCGGCCCGGCATCTTCGCTGCTCTCCTCGTCGATGGTCGTCTTGCCGTATTCGGCGAGTTCGCCATCGTCAGCCACGTTGAAAGAGGTGATGTTGACGTGATTCTTGCGATCACGCCCGGTCCAGGCCAGGAACAGGCGATCATTGACAAAAGCCAGCGCCGGGGCCGCTTTGCGATGAGAAGTCTCGTCAATGGTGTGCTTGTTCGACCAGTTGAGGCCATCAGGGGACGAAATAATGTTTACGTGCTCATCCTGATCGATCCAGGCCAGAAAAAGCCGCCCTTTGCCAAAAGCAACCGCAGGGCGCGTGCTCTTGAGGCTGCTTTCGTTGACCAGTTCATGCTTTTCATTAAAGGTTTTTCCATCAGTCGAGGACGCGACATACAGATGCTCGTCATTGCCTTCCCAGGCCAGGTAAATCACATCTTTTCCGTAAGTAATAGGCATACACTTTCCTCCTACAAGTTCCATCAGAACACCTCCCGGTGTTCTTTTGAAGAAAAAGTTTTTACGTCCCCCCATCGATCTCTTCCACTCACCATTGATATAACGAACAAGCGGCCTGAATTCCACGCTTTCTCTGAGATATTCGTCCTTATTAATGAGAAAAAAGGGGCAAGAGAACGGCGAACCGTTCTCCCGCCCCTGCTTCAGACCAGAAGCTTATGGCTTGACGCCCATACTCTTCTGGATGTAGAGCGCCATGGGATAGTAGCCATCGGTACTGCCAAAGGGCCGGCGTTGCCACCACCAGTCCCAGATGTGCTGCACAGCCAGGCCAAAGTTAAAGGTGGCGTTCTTCTGCGGCAAGGTGTCGCCGTAGTCGAGCCAGAGCAGCGGACCGAGGCCGCTGCCCAGCGAGGGATCGGTACAGGTCAGTGAGGGCTTCTGATTCCCCTGACAGGCAGGCAGCTTGTAGCCTTCATCCCACCAGCTGCGCATCTTGTACTCCTGCCCGACGTAGACATTGCTATCGGGCACGTTGTCATCGCCCCCGGTAATAATCACCGGCACGTTGTTGACCCAGTTCGGGCAGCTATCGGGATAGCTAAAGCAGAGATTCGGGTAATCACGCAGATACCAGGCCAGCGGCCAGACGCCGCCCGAGGTGACCGCGATGCGCATCTGGTGCTTGCCACCGAAATCCTTCTTGTCCACCGCATCGACCTGAGCCATCAGCTTGTCGATGTCCGTGGTGGTCTGCACATAGACCATCATTTCGTGTGGACCATCAGCAGGTTCCACATAGGCAACTTCGTACATGTTGTGCAGGGTGGGCAATAGAAGCAGAAGGGCCATGACAACGCCGAAGACCCCCAGGGCGAATTGACCGGCCCCGACACGCGGGCGCACCGACGCGGGCGCGGGCAACTCATGTGACGCGACTTCGCCTTCCTGCCTGTTACGAACAACTATGAAGCGCTCTTTGAGGAAACGATAACAGTAGAGCACACACGGCTCCAGACCGACCGCTGCGAGCAGCATCATTGGCATGGTCATAAAGATCATCAGCCAGGGCATCTTCTCGCCCGCCCAGGAGTAGATGAAGAAATCGCCCAGGAACCAGTAGACCAGGAAGAGGCGCAAACGCGAGGGTTTGATAAACGAGCGAATGATGCCCACAAGACCAAAGACCAGGCCAATCTGTTCATACAACGGGATCAGCAGGAGGTAGTAGTACCAGGGCTGACCGCCGCGCGCCACGTTTTGCTGCTCCAGCCAGTAGTACAGTCCTCGCCAGATACCATCCCCGATGCCGCCGCCGATGTTGGTGAAGACGACCGTGAAAAGCACCAGGAAAATGGCCACCCCGACGATCAGGGCAAAAAACCAGTGGGTCCAGGGCATCGTCAGGATAGTATCCAGCACCGGCTGACGACGATCTACCCGTTGAGCCAGGCCGCGCCGCTCTCCAGGCTGGATTATGCCATAGACCTCCATGGCCAGGATACCAAAGACGGTCAGCCCCAGCAGGATGCCCAGCCAGGGCAAAACCCTGACTGTCACTGCCTCCAGGTTGGCCAGATCCTGGTCAGAGATGGCCTGGTTACTATTGATGTAGGTTGAGAGCGTCCCCAGCAAGCCGAAGAAGAATTTGGCCGCCACACCGAGAACGACGAAGTAGAGCGCCACCAGCACACCGCCAAAGGTACGTGGCAGATAGCGCGCCGCCTCCTGGTCGGTCACCCCTGAACGCAAGGGCAACTTTGAGCCAATCTCCCAGACGATCAGCGCACCCAGGAAGCTGCCAAAGACCGCGATGGTCAGGAAGGTTGCCTCACTGGTAGCATATGAGAAAGCGAAAGCCGCCGCCGCTATCACCAGCCAGCTCATTTTGCGCTCACGCACATAACGCGCCACCGCGATGACCATCAACAGCGTGAAGAAGGCCATGTAGATAGATTCACGGGCGAAGCGCGAGAAGTAGACCAGGCTGGGCGAGACAGCCAGCAGGAAACAGGCCAGCCAGGCGCCAAATTTGCCCAGGTAATCGCGCAAGAAAAAGGGCAGAGCCACGATGGCCGAACCCAGCAGAGCCGCCATAATGCGCACCGTGGTGGTGTTTACCCCGTTGTCAGGCGCTCCCAGCCATTGACTGATCTGATAGACCAGCGCGATGGCGTGAAACTGGAATGGTCCATGCAAAAGCGGATCATATTTATAGCAGCCGTACCCGGCAGGCGGGTTATTTAAACCCACGCACCAGCCCCAATGCTGCAAGTTATGCAATAATTGCAAAGCGAAATAGCCGTGCAGACTCTCGTCATGGTGCAACGGCTTGGCACCCAGATCCCAGAAACGCAGAATAGCCCCCAGCAAAACCACGGCCCAGTAGGGCGCCCAGGCAATAAGCTGTTCGCGCGAGGGTAAACGTGAAGCGGGTGGCCGCACTTTCCCCACCAGGGCGGGCGGATTCGGATCAGGCACTTCCGGCTCCGCTTCCTCCGCCGGCGTTGGCGTCTGCGCACCAGCTTCGTCCTGGTCCCCTGCGGTCTGCGCGCCGGTCGTCGGGGCATCGGCTGCGGCCTCTTGCGCCGCAACCGGCCCGGCCTCTTGCTCGTCTATTGTCTCATCAGATGGTTGCTCGCCAGCCTCGACGGTGGGAGGGTTGGCGGCATTCTCAAGGACTTCGGTCTCATCAAGGGTCTGTGTACCCTCTCCAGATGCAACCTTGTCCGGCTGTGTGTCATAACTTTTCAAAGGCAAACGCTCCTCGTAATGTACAGGTTGACTCACTAGCGTGCCACACAGGCAACAGCGCATAGTTCATGCTAGGGAACCTGATAGATCGTCACTCCATCGTGCTGATAGACAACCTTCATAAATGATGCAAAACGCGTCAGATTCGCGCCTACATAGGACTGCTGCTCAAGCCCCCCTACGTAGAGATACTGAGCATTATAGCGCGCCATCAGCGCCAGCACGTTCTGCGGCGAGTTGTCGGTATAGATCTGATTAACATCATTCACGCGACGGGAAAAGTCAGCCGAATTGAGACCCTTCGTCACCCAGTTGACCCGCCATTGCCATTCATGGCCCTGCCAGTTAATCGGCGAAGGCAGACCCGTAAACACGGAAACGCGCCCGTACAGGCTATATTCTCCGCCCGGCGCTTCCACGATCACCGGATCGCCGCTGACATTGGCATTGAGCCAGCGAATGGCCTGATAATCGCCAGGAGAACTGGTGCGCATATAGTCCAGACCATCCAGGCTGGTATCCTGCTTGAACCCCTCGAAGCGCTGATGCACCGCCGTCAGCGGATAGACCGCGCCCATGAGTAAAAAGACCAGCAGGGCAGCCGACCAGAGCACGCGGCTGACCGTGTAGGTCCAGCGCGCCGTTGGCAGGGTGCGCAGCGCGGGCCGCAGGCTGTCCAGCACGAAGTAGACACCAGCGCCGCCGGCGATAGAGAGCAAAGCCCAGGCCTGGAAGTAGAATTTAAAGACCGTGTTCATGCGCGGCACCTGGTCCGCGAAGACATCGCGCAGGAAGACGATTTCGCAGAAGGCCACCAGCGCACAGGCTACCGAGCCGAGCAGAAGCGTAAACGAGCGCTCCCGCTCTTTCAGATGGTACAGCGTCAGGACCGCGCCGACACCAGCCAGGCCGCCCGTCACGGCAAAGGTCAGGCCAAATCGCAAAAACAGCGTCAGGCAGAGGGCCAGCAGGAGCGTGGCGAGCAAACCGATCACCCGCATATCGCGCAGGCGCAGGCCCGAGGTGCTGAACGCCTCCGGTTCCTCCTGTCCCGCCGGCGCAGGCTCCTCTTCCTCCACCCCCTCCGTGTGATCCAGATCTGCTACACGCTGATCCAGTCCATCCTCGCCCTGCTGAGGCTCGACGGCTGTAGCCTCGCGCACAATCTCAGCCGTGGCCTGGACGCCTCTCTCCTGAGCCGCCGGCGTCTTCGTCGCGGACAGAGACGCGGAACGCGGAGAACGAGCCTCACCCTCCTGGTGACCCGCGCGCGGCTGATCCGCTCCCGCTTCGAGCGCGACCCTCGCCTCTGCCGCGCGGTGCGCGGAAACACGCGGACGGAAAAAGCTGACCAGCAGGAAGGAAACAAAGACAAAGGCGAAGACGCCATAAATCAAGACTTCATTGGGCAACGGCGTGCGGTCGGAGGCTTTGACCAGACCCAATCCCTGAGCCGGCGAGACGAAATTCAGGTAGAAAGGCGCGAAGAGGAAAAACGAGAGGGCGGCCAGGGCCGCGCCAGCCGTAAAGAGATCCAGCACCAGATCCCAGTTGATCCGCTGCTGATGAGCGCGCCATTGCTGGAGAACCAGGCACACCAGCGCCAGCGCCAGGTAGGTAGGATAATCCCAGCCGTTCATGGCGTAGAGGCTGCCGATCAGCAGAGCTGTCACCACCAGAGTCAACGGCATCCGCCAGCCAGTGCCAAAGGCCTGCAAGCCCTGTCCCCTGTGCTCCAGAAACAGATTAAAGGCCAGCGCGATGCCCACGATGGTAAAGGCCAGAGCCAGCACATGCGCGTGAAAACAGGAGAGCAGAAAGCTAAAAGCGGGAAACTCGTTGATGGTGTTGGTAATCACCCGCGAAGCATTGAACCAGTAGAAATAGGGCAACGTGCCATCATGATTTTGCCACCATGTCTGCGTGGCGGCCAGATTGCCCAGCACTTCACCCAGCAGAATAGAGAGAATACCGTAGGGAATGGCCCGACTCATCAGCGGCAGCACGCGATCCGGGCGGGCACTCACCTGGCCAGTGGTCTGCCTGCGCAAGCGGCGGTTGTGCTGCGCCCAGGCCACAATATTGGTGGTCACGCCAAAAAGATTGACCGCCGTGAGTCCAAAGAACATCGAGATGCCCGTGTTAAAAGCCACCGAAGGCGATTGGCCCAGCAATTTCGCCAGCATGGCCACCGTGTAGTGGGCGTAGTAGTAATAGTTGATCGACTGCCCGGCGTACCACATATCGTTGGGCGGAAAATGCGGGCTGCGCATGATCGCTGACAGAAAACCTTCGTCCATGTACATCTCGAAGCTGCTGATATCAGGACCAAGCGAGCGCAGCCAGCCCAGCAAGAAAACCATGCCGAAGAAAATCAATTCAACGCAGATGATGTAGAGGAAATGAGTGCGTACCAGCTCCACCAGAGCCTTGCGTACCCGCAAAAAACCGATTACATTCAGGACGAATAACAGGATGAGGACGCCCAGAATGAAAAGCTGGCTAAAAGGGAGGAAGTGCAGGGTCATCAAAGGGAGCCAGACGCTGAAAGCCAGCACGGCCACGCCGATTGCCTTGCTGAATGCCCACCCACGGTCGGGCAGGTTGTGAAAAACGGTTGTTGTGAGCGGCAGGAAGATGATCCCCAGAGCTTCCACGATGGCCCACATCTGTAACAGTTCTAACATTCGGTACACTCTCGCGCAAAGTTATCGTCTCTGATCCTAGAGAGATACACTATAGTACAAAGCTGGATGAAACACAACGCTTTCTGGTGAGAGATGGAGAATATCCTACGCTCCGCTATGGAAATACCGGTAGAGCTTCTCTCACCTGTTTTGCGGATATGAAAGCGAAAACTGTGCAAGCATCTGTGGCCTCAAAGGGATTCAACGAAAAAAGGGTGTCAGAAGTTCCTGATCCTACGCTGAAATTTGCCCATGCGGGCAAACTCTCTCTATGCCTCCTCCCTGATCTGGCCAGACGAGCTTCCATACCTGATCGATGCAATATCAGTCATCCCCCATTTTTCCAGCGCCGCAAGGGCGCGTTTCCCTGCCCCACCCAAGGGAAATGATGAGGTTTGGCGAGCACTGCGCGCTCGCCAAACCTCATCCCCAAAAGGGGGGCGGGGCGCCACCAGCGCTTGAGGCCGCCTCAGAAAAAGGGGTGAGGCATGGCGAGCAACAGAAGGAAAAATT
>DASZXF010000605.1:0-1641 GCA_035546055.1 Ktedonobacteraceae bacterium | reverse complement strand
CGAGAGAAACATCACAGGGGTGCAGTCAGATGTCTCGCGACTCGCCGACCTCGACCGCCTGTATGCCACGGTCAAACAGCGGCATGAGCGTGTTGATATCGTTTTCGCCAATGCTGGTGGCGGTGAGCAGGCTGCGCTGGGAACGATTAGCGAAGCCCATTTCGACCAGACTTTTAATACCAACGTCAAAGGGCTGCTCTTTACTGTGCAGAAGGCGCTGCCCCTCATGCCGGATGGTGGCTCGATCATTCTCACCTCCTCGACAACGACCGTGACCGGTATCGCGGGACTCAGCACTTACGCCGCAGCCAAAGCGGCGGTACGAACCTTCGCGCGCGGCTGGATTCTGGATCTGAAAGCTCGCCAGATCCGCGTCAACGTCATCAGCCCTGGTCCGACAAATACGCCGGGACTTAATGAACTGGAAAAAGACGAGGCGCGGCGTGAACAATTGCTGGCCCATCTGAAAACCATCATTCCGCTGGGCCGGTTGGGTGATCCCGACGAAATTGCGCAGGCCGCTGTCTTCCTTGCCTCGGATGAGAGCAGTTTTATCAACGGCATAGAACTGTTCGTAGATGGAGGGCAGACCCAGGTCTAAATAAGCTCCGGGCTATCTTCTGCATACAGCATGGCTGTGGTTCTGCCTGAAAATGGTATTGGCATCTCCAGGCAGAACCGCAGACGCGTCGGGCTTCCTGAGAAACAAAGGAAGCCCCTGACCAGGAACGCTCCCGGTCAGGGAGAGGGATGTATCACCGGTTACGCGCCGTAACGGTAGTCTTTCTTCGACTTCGTTCCGGGCACAGTTTTCGGCGAGACCGCGTTAGACGAGGCAGCTGCGCTTGAAGCCGACAGGGTGTCACAGGGGAGTGAGCCGCCGGTAACAGGCACGCTGGCCGCGTACATGGCCTGGTGCAGCGTCGTCCCCGTGGGAGCCGTGGCGATGGGCACAACGGCCACCGCGCGGTTGAACGAGATGGCAGTGGTGATATAGTCGCCGGTCATATAGCCGGATTCAGTGATCGCCCACCAGTCAGGAGTCGTCGGTCCGGCCAGGGTCAGGTGCTTGCTCCAGGTCGCGCCGCCATTGGTAGAGGTCGCCAGGCCGACATAGGCCTGACAGTCCGTCTGATCGCAATGGCCGGCATTTCCCCAGTAGAAGTAGGCCACCGCCAGGTGCGCCCTCTGGCCAGCGGTCGCGCTATCGATTGACAGGCCAGCCGTGAGATGCTCCACATCGCTGCCGATGGGATCAAGCGGAATGCGCTGCAAAGGTGTCCAGGTGAGGCCATCCGTCGTCGTCGTCATCACGATATCGTCGGTGGTATCGCCGCTCTCATCGGCCAGACAATTCGCCTCAAAGTAGCAGCCAGCCCAGACCAGGTACACCTTGCCAGAGGCATCGGTGCGCGCTGAAGGCAGCGACCCGCCCCGGTAGAAGGGGTCAGCTGTGCCGGAATACGTCGAAGGCGCAATCTTGACCAGATCTGTCCAGGTCGCTCCTCCATCTGTCGATCTATATGAGTAGATGCCGTCAGCCCAGTTGCTCTTATCATAGCCATACGTGGGGACAATCACATTGCCGTTGGGTTGAACCACCGGCTGACCACCGATCTCATAGAAGGATTGGCTGGCCGG
>DASZXF010000604.1:0-2516 GCA_035546055.1 Ktedonobacteraceae bacterium | reverse complement strand
GTAATGCGTGCCAGGGGAAAGGCCAGCGTCCCCTCGCTCTGCTCCTGCGTCATCTGGGCCGACGCAACGATGGGTTGCTGTTGTACGAGAAAGGAATGATCCAAGTCCACCATAGCGATCCTCTCAAAAACAAGCATGCTGATCTTGATGCATGCGTTCCCGCCGAAACAGTCCATTCTTTATCAATGTTGATTGTACCATAGTCTTTCTCTTTTTGCATCCCATCATGCTGATGAGATGGTTCCTTCGTCGATTCTGCGACGGTAGGAGACGCGCCGAGCAAAGAGACTGATCGTAGGCATCTGGTAGGAGGCCGGTTTGCTATCCTGGAAGGGAAGTGACGACGCATCTGGAAAACCGCCGCGCGGTTTGCCACACAATGATCAGGAGCCGCCATGTCTGATCCACTTGACCACTTGTGGGACACAAGTTACGAATTCCATACAACCTATGCGTCCCTCCCGAAGCAGGAATGGCTCGATGATGAGGAGGCATGGATTGATGAAGGTGAGCCCCTGCCTGAAAGCAACGCGCCGCGTCGTCTCCGCTGGTTTCGCCTCTGGTCCTGGATTGCACACTTGACGCGACAACGCCACAGAACGGACCAGGGCAACAAAACATCCGACGAACGCAAGGAGGGACCGATGGATTCCCGCATATCTCAAGAATATTCCAGTGCCTATTTTGTGCAGGATCGCTCCAATCAGGCGGAAAAAGAGCGCCTGGCGATCCAGGATGCCTTCATTACGGCGGGCATGGGTGGCGTCTTGCCTGAGCAGCCCGATCCTTCCGTGTTCCGGCGCGTGCTGGATGTCGGATGTGGCACCGGTGGGTGGTTGATCGCCGTCGCGCAAGCCTACCCACAGATCGAGCACCTCGTCGGGGTCGATATCAGTCACACGATGGTCGCCGACGCACGTTCGCAAGCAGAGGCCGCGCATGTCAGTGACCGTGTGACGTTCGTCGCGATGGATGCCCTGCGCATGCTGGAATTTCCGACCGGCTTCTTTGACCTCATCAACCAGCGGGCTGGCGCCAGTTACCTGCGCACCTGGGAATGGGCCAAGCTCTTGCAGGAATACCGGCGCGTGGCCCACCGCAATGGCACCATTCGCATCACGGAGTTTGACCTCACCCCGACCAGTACCAGTCCTGCTCTGACCCAGCTCTGCCATCTGTTGACCCAGGCGCTCTACCACGCCGGGCACCTTTTCGCGCCAGAAAGCCAGGGGATCACCGATGCGCTGGCCCACCTGCTTACCCAGCATGGGTGCGAGCAGGTACAGACACGTATCTGCACCCTGGACTATCGAGTCGGCACGTCGCAGGGGCTCCTTGACGATGTGCGGATCGGCTTCCGCACCCTGCTGCCGTTTCTCCAGCGGTGGACCGTCGTGCCAGAAAGCTATGAGGATCTCTATCAGCAGGCACTGACGGACATACAATTGCCGACGTTTGTGGGCACCGGGCGCCTGCTGACCGCCTGGGGAAAAGCGCACGGATAATGGCAGGTTCATGCGCTTCATTCAGGGGAGGAGGGAGAGGACAAAAAAAGCGTGGCGGTCGGACAACGGTGGGAGTGTCCTGTGCTATGGTTAGCAACGGCAACGAAACCTGGACGGTCGGCTGCTTGTCCGCCGGCAAGAACTCGCGACGTACCCACTTGCGGTGCTCTTCCGGGTGCGAAAGAGCGAGCGGAACGTTCAGGTGAGCAGAAGCACAGGGATCGGAGAGAAACATGATGGAGCAATACGCCCTGACATTGGACCTGTTGTTGCAGGTGCTTCACCACCATCAGCAAACGTACCAGATCCGGGCCACGATTCCAGCCGAAACGCTGGCGCTCAAGCTGAACGTGACCAGGGGAACGCAATGTCAGGTGTCCCTGGTCGCTGCACGCGGAGCGATCCTCTCGTGCCGGATTCTCGATCAACACGCACAGGTGCTCCTCGACGGCGAGGCCGCCTTCGCCTGTGTCCAGTTCTGCGAACAGATTATCTGGTCCGTGCAGGTGGCAGGTGGGCCAGCCATCCCTGACCTGTCCCTGCCTCCCCTCTCTTCCCAGGATTCCTGGGCATCGCGCCCACCTGCGCGCCTGGAACGTTCCCTGTCAACGGTCTCCTGGGGTGGGCTTTCGCGCAAGCAGCGCCTGGTGCTGGTACTCCTCGATGGAAAGAGAAGCGTGCGTGACCTGAGCACCCTGCTGAATTTGCCATCAGAACACATCGAGGAGGTCTTACAGGAATTAGCGAGGCTCGGCCTCATTCTCTGAACTCGTGTGCCTGGCACGGAACAGGCCAGGCACACGAGTTCAGGTACATCTCTTGTGATCGTTTTCATCTTCGCTGAAATGAGGAAAGGACATGGTATGCATACTGAACCGATAGACCTTTTTCCCACGTTGGCTCACCAGGCCGACGCCCCTGATCCCTTTGCCCTCTCACTGCAAACCGGCCTGATGGTGTGCGGCGCCGTCGTGGCGGCGGTCAAGCTTCAGGTGTTTGATGCGCTCAGCA
>DASZXF010000603.1:0-4596 GCA_035546055.1 Ktedonobacteraceae bacterium | reverse complement strand
AAAGGGCAGATGTGTCTCCAGGATGTGCTGCATGGCCTCATAGCCGCTGCGGAAGGTGTATTTCGCCTCGCGGGTTGGTCCCGGCTCCAGACCATGCTGTTGCAGCGTCTCCTTCCAGGTCGCATAGCGCAGCTGGCCATTGATCAACTCAAGCGCGGGCGGAATCGCCGCGATCCGCCGATGCCCCAGCTCGATCAGGTACTCCACCGCCATACGGGTCGCGTACACCTGGTCAAAGCCCACCCAGGCCAGGCGAGAGGTCGGTACATAATCGCGGCGGACCAGCGGCAGCCCGTTGCAAAGCTCCAGCAACTTCTCATCTGCCATGCGCAGCGAGGGCGCGTACATCACCACCCCATCGACAAAACGCGCCGCCGCGTCATTCAAGGCCATGCCCAGCTCATCCTCGTTGGTCATCGTCACCAGCAGATCATAGCCAATGTTCCTGGCCGCCAGCGCCATGCTTCTGATCGAATCGGCGAAGCGTCCACCCTGCATGATATCGACAATAATCAATTCTATGATCTGCGAGCGACTGGTCGTGAGCATTTGCGCGACCTTATTGGGCACAAAATCGAGATCCTGCATGGCCTGCAAGACCCGTTTGCGAGTCTCTTCCGCCACATTATCATTCGCGTTCAAGACCCGTGAGACGGTCTGGTACGAGACGCCGGCCTGGCGCGCGACATCGCGAATGGTGATTTTCTTTTTTTTCTGGGCCGCGCCCGCCTTTGGTCCCGCCTCTTTGTGAGCCTGCATTCTCTCGTTGTTCCCCTGCGCCTGATACATCATCGTGGACACATCTATCACACTCATGCATGACAATTGCTCTGTTTCTCAGGGCATTTTGGTGAGATGATTACTGTGACCGTTCACATTATAACCGATGGGGAGCCGCCTGTCAATGGCCATGCTATGCGAATTGCCATCGGTAAATATGCGCACCGCGCTGGTTTTTGCTGTCATCGCCGGGCGATGTGGCGGGCAGAATGGTCTATACGACCGGACTTTCGGCTCGATCTGCCGGCAATTCAGTGAAATGCCTTGATTTCTCCAGAAAAATAGTGCATATAATAAATGTGATCGGTCACAAGAGTATCACAAAGCAAACAAGAGAAGGGAAGGGCATGGGAACATGGAAAAGAAACGCTATGCTCTGGTTGGTACGGGCTCTCGCGCCCGTATGTTTATTGACGCCTTAATTACGACGTATCGCGATGTGGCGGAACTGGTGGCGCTGTGCGATTTGAGCCAGGTGCGCATGGATTGGTATAATCGGCGGCTGCAAGAGCTGGCCGATCTGCCGCCGGTGCCGACGTATCACGCCGAGCAGTTCGATCTGATGATCGCCGAGACGCATCCCGATACTGTGATTGTGACGACGATAGATGGCACTCATCATACCTACATTACTCGCGCGATGGAACTGGGCTGCGATGTGATTACGGAGAAGCCCATGACGACGACGATTGAGAAGATGCGCGCGATCTTCCAGGCGGTTGAGAAAACCGGTCGCTCGTTGCGGGTGAGCTTTAATTATCGCTATACGCCGGCGTATACGCGCTTTCGCGAGTTGATCATGCAGGGCGTGGTGGGCAGGCCGCTGGCGGTTGATTTCTCCTGGATTCTGGATACCAGCCACGGGGCGGACTACTTCCGGCGCTGGCATCGCGAGAAGGAGAATAGCGGTGGTCTGCTTGTGCATAAGGCTACACATCATTTTGACCTGGTGAACTGGTGGATTGATTCGTATCCGCGCCATGTTTTCGCCCTGGGCGATCTGCAATTTTACGGCAAGCAGAACGCGGAGGCGCGCGGCGAGCATTACTCCTATCAGCGCTACACGGGCGTGCCGGAGGCGGCGGGCGATCCGTTCGCGCTGACTCTGGAGAATAACGCGATGTTTCGCGGTCTGTATATGGCCGCCGAGGCCGAGACGGGTTATCTGCGCGACCGCAATGTGTTTGGCGAACCGATCACGATTGAGGATACAATGTGTGTGACGGCACGCTATCGCAATGGTGTGCTGCTCTCGTACTGTTTGATTGCGTATTCGCCCTGGGAGGGTCTGCGCGTGGCGATTACCGGGACCAGGGGCCGGATTGAGATGGATATTGCCGAGAATATTAACCATCTGCAGGGGGATGGCGAGGCGCGCATGAACGCCAGCAAGAGTTCGTTCAAGTCCGCCCATATCCGTGTGTTTCCGATGTTTGGCCAGGCCTACGAGCTTGAGGCTCCGGTGGGCGATGGCGGGCATGGAGGCGCCGATCCCATTCTGCTGGAGCAGCTTTTCTCGCCCAATCCGCCGGCTGACCCGTTCAAACGGGCCGCCTCGCATATCGATGGAGCCGCATCTATCCTGGTCGGTATCGCCGCCAACGAGGCGATGAAAACGGGGCAGATGGTTTCCATTGATGACCTCTATGTGCTCCCGGAGAAGTGTTGATGGACCTTGCTTGTCATCCGGCGCAAGCGCTGGACGGATTGGAGGCTTGAACGTGTTGGAGAATCTGCCTTTCGCGGTTCTTGAAAAATCACAGGTGACATTTGCTGAGACGACCTATGCTCTGCTGGCGGACGAGGTTCCCGGCGAGCATCGGCTGGTGGTTTCTGGCGATACCAGCGGCTTTACGGGCGGTGTGAACGAGGGTGGAGTCTTGCTGGCGCCGCTCTCGGCGGAGAATGCCCGCGTGCTGCGGCAGCGTTTGCCCTGGTTGCGGCCTGCGGTGCTGGGTCGAGAGACCTCGGCGGGCTTTGGGGATCGCCTGGGGGTGGCTACGCCCGGCCATGTGCAGGCGGTGCGCGGAACGGGGATCGCGCCGATCTTCGCCCAGCAGTCGGTGCGTGAGAATGCGCGCACGCGGCGCACTCCTCAGCAGGTGCTTGACGATGCCATGTGGGGCGTCCTGCGTACCGGCTGGCTCGATCCCTGGGGCGCGGACGCCGACCACATCAAGTTGCCGGAAGATATCGAGTCGTTTGTCAGGGCTGGCTATACGTTCTTTACGATTGATTCCGGCGATTTTGTCGATGATGCCGTTGAAAGCGATGATGCGGCTACTCTGCTCAGGAAAGCGCAGGCCTTGCCCTGGGACGAATTGCAGAGTTCGCTGGCCGATGCTCGCGCGAGCTACCTCAAGCGCTTTGATCTTGATACCCTTGCTCTGGAGTTTGACGAACAGACGCTGTACAAAGCCCTGGGCAAGTATGGCGGCGCGCTTGCGCATATGCAGCGCATGACGCGGCGTCTGCAAGAACTGTGCGGCGCGCATCCCTTTGAACTGGAAATCTCGGTGGATGAAACCGGTACGACTACGACCCTGCTGGAACACTTTTACCTGGCGGCGGAACTCAAGCGTCTGCAGGTGCCGATTGTGAGCCTGGCGCCGCGTTTCGTGGGTCGCTTTGAAAAGGGCGTGGGCTACATCGGGGATTTGCGCGAACTGGAGCAGAATATTGCCGGCCACGCCAGCATTATGCGCTTTTTCGGCAATCAATACAAGCTCAGTCTGCACACCGGCTCGGACAAGTTTGAGGTCTATCCCCTGGCCATGCAGCATACCGGCGGCCTGGTTCATCTGAAGACCGCCGGTACGAGCTACCTGGAGGCGCTGCGCCTGCTGGCCTCGGTTGACACGGCTCTCTTCCGCACCATCTGGGACTTCTCGCGTGAGCATTATGAGCATGATCGCCGCACCTACCACGTTTCAGCCACCCTGTCCGCGAGCGTGCCCGCCGCTGACCTGAGCGATGAACAACTGCCCGATCTCCTGAATCAGTTCGCGCCGCGTCAGATCCTTCATGTGACCTTTGGCTCGGTGCTGGATACCTTCGGTCCCGCCCTGCACCAGACTGTGCGCGCCCATCTGCCGGCCTACGAGGCCTACATTCAGCGGCATTTTACCCGGCATCTCCAGCCCTTTCGCCGAACCGGCGCCCTGTCGTGATGACCGCTCTGGATGGAATGTTTATGCCCGGCGTCATTACGTCATGCTATGACCTGTTCCCATCCGGGATACATGGGGTATGTGGAATATGTGGGGCTTATCCTGTATGAGACGACGGAGGCGCCACTCCGTCGCTACCCGAGCGGAAATGTGAGCGGCGCCGCTTTCACGTTTCCGCCTCACGCATGAATCTCATGCGCGTTGTGCGCCACAGGCGAGTGTCTCGGAGGCGCCGCTGTGAGATATTCGCCTGTGTAGCGGGACAGCGGCGCCTGCCCTGTCTCGGATACCCGTTTCGTGGTTGCCTTTCCTATCCGTTGCATGGTTGACATAAGAAATCGCTGTATTGCGTCAGGGAGGGTTTGTCTTGCAACTGAGTATTGTCACAGATGAGATTGCGCAGGATTTTCGGCGGGCGTTGGAGGTGTGTCGTGACCTTGGGGTGACTGTGGTTGAGCTGCGCAGGGCTGAGAATCAGGAGATTGTGTTCCATGAAAAGGCCGGCCTGGCGCGCATCAAGGCTCTGCTGGATGCGTATGGTCTGCGCGTGTGCGCGATAGATTCGCCTTTTCTGAAGTGTCCGCTCTGGAGCGAGCCGTCGTTGAGCGCCGGTACGGCGGAGCAGGCGCGGGAATGGGATATCTTG